>DASVDR010000030.1 GCA_036381015.1 Gammaproteobacteria bacterium | reverse complement strand
CATCAGCTTCGCCCGCTGCTCGGCCGTGTAGCCGTTCGACCCGCGCATGTACCGGTCGATGTACGGCCGGATCTCCGGATTCGCGAAGTCGCGCGCGTGCGAATTCAGATAGATGAGCCCCGAGGCCACCGTCTGCTCGATGATGTACTTGATCTTCGTGTAGGCGATCGTGGCGAGAATCTGGTACGCGTTCCCCGGGTCCATGTTCGGCAGCAGATAGTCGCCCTTCCACGGCCGCGGGTCGCGAACCATCGCCTCGGTCAGTGCCCAGAACATGTTGCGCCACGCGAGCACCTCGCCGACGTTCGCCTGCACGCCGCGATAGTCCTTCGTTCCGGCCGCCTCGACGGCCTTCAGCAGCAGGCCCGCGATGAAGTCGAGCTTCACGGCGAGGCGCGTGCAGCCGTGCACGACGAAGCGCGGCAGGAAGCCGGTCTGAGGAAAGAAGTTGTTGGCCTTCTCGACGTCGCCGAAGACGAACAGGTTCTCCCACGGCACGAACACGTTGTCCATGATGAACACGGCGTCGTTCTCGTCGAGGCGCGACGACAACGGCTGATCGAACGGGCTCGCGACCGCCGCGGCGGTCATCTCGTAGGACTTCCGGCAGATGAACTTCACGCCCGGCGCGTTCGTCGGCACCATCAGCACGAGCGCGAACTTCTTGTCCTGGACGGGGATCAGGCCGTGATGCGCGATGAACGTGTAGTTCGTCAAGACCGAGCCGGTGGCCACGACCTTCGCGCCCGACACGTAGATCCCGGCGTCCGTTTCGCGCTCGACGTGGACGCAGATGTCCGCGACCTGATCGGGCGGCTTGTCGCGGTCGACGGGCGGATGGATGATCGCGTGGTTCACGAACGGCACGCGCTCCTGGCAGAACGTGTACCAGCGCTTCGCGTTCTCCTCGAACGGCGCGTAGAACTCCGCGTTGCCGCCGAGCGTGCCGAGAAACGCCGCCTTGTAGTCGGGCGACCGCCCCATCCAGCCGTAGGTGATCCGCTGCCACTCCGCGATCGCGTCGCGCCCGGCGATCGACTCCTCGACCGTTTTCGGCGCTCTGAAGAACGCGTGCGTCTTGCCGTTGCCGTCAGCCGTGTCGGTGGGGAGCAGGATCTTCCCATTGCGCTCCGGGTCGTGCAGCGCGTCGAAGAGGCGCGCGGTCATCCGGGCCGTGTTCCGGAACGCGGGGTGCGTCGTCACGTCGTCGACCCGCTCGCCGTAGATGTAGACCTCGCGTCCGTCCCGCAGCGACTCGAGATACTCCGCTCCGGTCTGCGGGCGGTCGCAACGGACGGCGCCGATCGCCTCCGGCGTTATCGTGCTGCTGCGCCGAGCTGCCATGGTCACCTCCCCTCAGAACGTTTCCGAAGACGCCGTAAGCCCGCCCGGCGCGCGGTCGTCAGGCGCGCCTCGTGCGCTCCGACACCTGATCCAGCACGGCCGCGATCGCGCTCGTTCCTCCACCCGGCGCCATCACGTGCGCACCGGCGACGCCCGGAATCTCGCGCAACCCCTCGATCAGCTCCGCGCAGATCGCGCGGCCTTCCTCCGCGGCGTCCGCCGCGCGCTCGAGGCGCTCGATGACGGACTCCGGCACGTGCACGCCGAACAGATTCTCGTTCATCCAGCGGGCCGACTTCGCCGAGCGGATCGGTCCGACGCCGACGATGATTCCGACCCTTTCCGTGATCCCCTCCTCGTGCAGGCGCCCGATGTAGCGCCGCGCGACGCCGAGATCGAAGCAGAACTGCGTCTGCACGAATCCCGCGCCGGCATCGGCCTTGCCGAGGAGCCCCGCCGGGTTCCAGTCCGGCCCCGGGTCGCGCGGAACGTCGGCACCGCCGATGAAAAAATCCGGCGGCGGATCGATCTTCCGGCCCGACGGCAGGACGCCCTTGTCGCGCATGTCGCGCGCAAGCGCCATCAGCTCGCGGGAATCGAGGTCGTAAACGGGCTTCGCGTCGGGCTGGTCGCCTCCGCGCGGATCGTCCCCGCGAAGGATCAGGAGATTGCGAACGCCGTGCGCGGCCGCGCCGAGCAGGTCGCCGGCGAGCGCGATTCGGTTCCGGTCGCGGCACGTGACCTGCAGGATCGGCTCGTAGCCGTTCGCGGCGAGAATGGCGGCTGCGGCGAAGCTGCTCATCGACGTGCGCCCCGAGGCTGCGTCGGTCACGTTGATCGCATCCACGCGGCTTCCCAGCAGCGCGGCTTCGCCGAGCAGGTGCTCGCCGCTTGCCGACAATGCGGGCACGATCTCCGCGGTCAGCACGAATTCCCGCGCATCGATGCGCTTCTTCAATCCGCTCGTCATCGGTCCGATTTGTCTCCTCGCCGGGCGCCCGCGCCCGGGGCCCGCAGCGCCATCATAACAGCGCACGGGCCCGCGGGCGGGCTAGTGGCAGACCGCGACGGGCGAGATCCGGCGAGCGCCTCGGCCCGCTCCGGTCGGGCGTCACGGTCAGATCGGCAGACCTACGTAGTTTTCCGCGAACGCGGCCTGGGCCCGAGCCGACCCTGCCAGATACTCGAGCTCGGTGAGCTGGATGCGACGCTCGAATGCGCCGTGCCCGGGAAGCTTGTGCAGCAGCGACGTCATCCACCAGGAGAAGCGGACCGCCTTCCAGACTCGGGCGAGACAGCGCCGGGAATAGCCGGCGAGCGCGGCCTCGTCCCCGTTCCGGTAGAACGCGCCGAGCGCATCGGCGAGGTAGTGCACGTCGCTCACCGCGAGGTTGAGGCCCTTTGCGCCGGTCGGCGGAACGATGTGGCCGGCATCGCCGGCGAGGAAGAGGCGGCCGTGCTGCATCGGCTCGGCGACGAAGCTGCGCAGCGGCGCGATGCTCTTCTCGAGCGACGGCCCCGTCTCGAGGCGCTCGGCCGCGTCGCGCGGCAGCCGCCTTCGAAGCTCGTCCCAGAAGCGCTCGTCGCTCCACGCGTCCGCCCGCTCCGTCAGATCGCACTGCACGTAGTAACGACTGCGCGTCCTCGAGCGCATGCTGCAAAGCGCGAAGCCGCGCTCGCCGCTCACGTAGATCAGCTCGTCGGAAACCGGATGCGTATCGGACAGCAGACCCAGCCATCCGAACGGATGCGTCTTCTCGAACACGCGGAGCGTCCCCTCGGGAATCGACTTGCGGCTCACGCCGTGAAAGCCGTCGCAGCCGGCGATGAAGTCGCAATCGACGAGATGCTCCGCGTCGCCGCGTCGGTAGCGGAGCCGCGGCGCGTCCGACTCGACGCCTTCGACGCCGACATCCTCGGCCTCGAAGACGAGCCGGCCGCCGAGCGCTTCCCGCGCATCCATCAGATCCTTCGTGAGCTCCGTCTGGCCGTAAATCGTGACGCACCGCCCGGTGTGCATCGCGAGGTCGATGCGTATACGCTCGTCGCCGAAGCTGATCTCCACCCCGCGATGCGGGAGGCCCTCTCGATCCATGCGCTCGCCGACTCCCGCGCGCCTCAGGATCTCGACGCTGCCCTGCTCGAGCACGCCGGCGCGAATGCGGCCGAGCACGTGCTCGCGGCTGCGCCGCTCGAGCACGACGGAGTCGATGCCCTGCAGGTGCAGCAATTGCGACAGCAGCAGCCCCGAGGGGCCTGCGCCGATGATGCCTACGTGCGTGCGGATGCGGTGCGTGCTCATCTCAGTCGCGGCCATTCTAGCCGACGCGGCCCGAGCCGCGCCGCGCGCCGGCCGACCTCGCGCTAGAATGCCGGGAGGAAGACGGAGGACGCGAGATGGGGATCATGATCGACGGCCGTTGGGTCACGGACGAGAAGGTCGCGTCGCTTCGCTTCCGTGACGGGCGCTTCGAGCGCAACCCGTCCGTGATCCGGAATTGGGTCACCGAGGACGGCTCGGCGGGCCCCACCGGGGAAGGCGGCTTCCAGGCGGAGCCGGGCCGCTACCACCTTTACGTCGCGTTCGGCTGCCCGTGGGCGCACCGCACCCTGATCTTCCGCAAGCTCAAAGGTCTCGAGAGGCACATTTCGGTCTCGTTCGCCATGCCGCGGCGCACGGAGCAAGGTTGGGTGTTCGAGCGCGGCTCATCGCGGTGCGCCGACACGGCTCTCGGCACCGACGCGCTCTGGCAGGTCTACGCCCGCGGCCATCCCGGCTACACCGGCCGGGTAACGGTCCCGGTGCTCTTCGACAAGCGCAGCGGGCGAATCGTCTCCAACGAATCGGCCGACATCATCCGAATGCTGAACTCTGCGTTCGACGCCGTCGGCGCGCGGCCGGTCGACTACTACCCCGAGCCGCTTCGACCCGAGATCGACGCGCTCAACGAGCGCATCTACGAGAACTTCAACAACGGCGTCTACCGGGCGGGCTTCGCGCAGACGCAAGAGGCCTACGAGGAGGCCTTCGACCAGGTCTTCGAGACGATGGACTGGCTCGACCGCCGCCTCGCCGATCGGCGATATCTGTGCGGGGACGCGCAGACGGAAGCCGATTGGCGCCTGTTCCCGACCCTCGCCCGCTTCGACGTCGCTTACCACTACGCCTTCAAATGCAACCTCCGGCGGCTGATCGACTACGAGCACCTGTGGCCGTACGCGCGCGACCTGTACCAAACCGACGGCATCCGCGAGACCGTGTTCTTCGACCTCTACAAGCAGGGCTACTTTTCGCTGAGCGAGCTCAGGAACCCGCTCGGGATCGTTCCCAAGGGCCCGTTGATCGACTTCGACCGCCCGCACGACCGTGCGCGGCTCGCCAGCGCCTCACAGGCCGGCTGACGGGCGCCGGCCGGCAACAGCGGCCGCCGTGACGCGAGGACGGGCCCGCCGCGCGCTGCGCGGCGCCTAAGCGGACGCGGGCTGCTTCTGCAACGCGAGCTCGAGATAAGGCGGAAACTCCACGCCGGTAAAGCGCTTCATGCCTTTCAGGATGCGGTAGATCCGGTGCTTGCTGGCGCTGTGACGCGACTTCTCCGCCGTGAGGTACCACAGATCGATGCGGTCCTCGACGCCGAGGCGACGCGGCTTCAGCAATCGGGCGCGGCCAGGGCAGCGCTTCAAGATGCGCTCGATCTCGCCGATCGTCGCGCCCCGGACTCCGCCGCGCAGCAGCTCGGGCCACGTGACGTCGCCGCTCCAGTACCTCGAGCACTTGCGCGTGAGCCACAATGCCGCGCGCGGCGGCAAATAGTTGATCAGCGGCAGGCCCGTGGTGTGCGTCTCGATCGGAAAGAACCGGTGCGGCGTCTCGCGGAGAAACAGCACGCCGCCGGGCTCGAGCGCGGCCCACAGCTTCGGCAGCAGGCTCTCGCGCTCCTCCGGAAGCAGATGCTCGTAGACGGCGCACAGCACGACGTGGTCGAACCGGCCGAGCCCCGACGGAACCTCGTCTCCGGCCGCCGACAACACGAACTTCGCGTTACGCAGTCCGTAGAAGCGCGCCCGCGCCCGCGCGATCTCGAGCGAATCCTCGTGGATGTCGACACCGATGACGGAAGCGCTGGGGAACATCCGGCACAGCCTGGCGGTCGACGCGCCGGAGCCGCAGCCGAAATCGAGAATCCGCTTGTGCGCGAAGGTTTCTTCGCCGACGTAGCCGAGCAGCGCCCACCGCAGCGCCGCACCCGTGTACGCCGCCGATTCGTCCCTGGCGATCTCGTCGCACAGATAGGACGGCCCCTTCACCTTCAGGATGAGGCGGATGAGCTCGAGGTCGTAGGCCGTCTCCCACCCGGCGAACTTGACGACGAGAGACTCGTCGAGCTTGTGCACGTCGATCCTATTGCGCCCGGACGGCAGCGGCGTGACGATGACTTTCGCGCCCGGTGCCGACAGCTCGACCGGCTTGAGCTCTCGGACATCGACGTCGACTGAGTGCACGCCATTCAGCGTCGCAGCCGCCTGGGGCCTCCTTCGCACATTTTCACGCATCCTGCCGCTCCCGTTTGCGGTATTGACTCGAGCGTTGCAGCACGCCGGCGCTCGCCCTCGTGCTCGGACCCGGGTATGACGCGATCGGGCGTCGCGGGCGCTCGAGGTCACTCCTCGGTTCTTCGTTTTCGAGCGCGGGGCCCCATCACTGCGAGCTTTTGCGCAGCCGGCGCTCCGATCGCTGCCCCGACTCTACTCCCGGCTTTCCTTGCCGAAAAACCGTCGCAATTTTCCTTCTCAGGAAAATCCTGCGTCGCGAAATGGCGACGGCGCTTATCGCGGACAGCGAGCCCGGCATACGGACCCGCAAGCGTCGAGCACCGCGGCAACGAAGGCGCCCGAACGAGACGCTCGATCTCGCGCATGAAACGGGCGGACGCTCCGGCCGCGCTCTCGCCCGCGCGCAGCAGGCGCCCGGGACCGCGCGGCAGCCGGCGTTTCGCGCCCGTCGCCGACTCATCGGCCGCGGCGCTCCGGCCGTCGGCGAGGCCCGCGCGCGTTTGCGCGGGCCTCATCGACCGATACAATGACGGCAGAGGCCTTTGGCTGGACACAGGTGATTGGATGAACAGAAAGGGTTATATGGCAGCGCTCGCCGGCACCTGCGCGGGCATCGCATGGATCGGAACGGCGGCTGCGGCCGAGTGGACCGTCGTCGACGATTCGAGCGCCGTCAAGTTCAGCGCGGTCCAGCAGGGGTCGCGATTCAACGGCGAGTTCGAGGAGTTCGAAGCGACGATCGACTTCGACCCGAGCCACCCCGAAGCGGGCTCGATCGTCGGCGTCGTGCAGATGGCCTCGGTGAACACGCGCGACCACGACCGTGACGCCACGCTCGGCGACCCGGAATGGTTCAATACGAGCGAATATCCGGAGGCGCGCTTCGAGTCTCAAAGCATCGAGAAGACCGACGACGGCGCGTTCGTCGCCGCCGGCGAGCTCACGATCAAGGGCAAAACGAACCCGGCGGAGCTCCGTTTCACGTTCGACACGAGCGACCCTTCGGCCGCGCATTTTCTCGGCACGATGAAGATCGACCGCTTCGATTACAACGTCGGCGAGGGCTGGAACGACACGAGCTTCGTCGGCCAGGACGTCGACGTCGAGGTCGACCTGAGCCTTATGAAGTAGCGGGGCCGGCGACGAGCCGGGCCCGCGGCCGCCGGGCTCCTCAGCGAACGACCGTGCCGATCCGTCCCAAGGAAGGCCAGCTCATCCAGACGAAGAGCGCCTTGCCGACGAGGGCCGACTCCGGCACGCATCCGTGGTACCGGCTGTCCTCGCTGTTGTCGCGGCTGTCGCCCATCATGAAGTAGCACCCGTCCGGCACGACGGGCGGGTTGTACGCGTTCGGGACGTCGGGCGCGCCGGAATCGATTCCCAAATCGAGGATCGCGTGGTCGACGTTCCCGAGGTGCTCGATCAGCACCTTCGCGCCGTCGCCCCGATCCCCCGAATACGGACCGGCTGGCCGAGTGGCGACGGGCCGCCCGTTGATCCAGATCCGGTCGCCCCGAATCACGATCCGGTCGCCCGGCAGCCCCACGACGCGCTTGATCCACCTCTCCTCCGGCGCCCACGGGGGGCGAAACACGACGACGTCGCCGCGCGCAGGCTCTCCCCCATCCAGGACCTCGACATCGAAAAGCGGGAGCCGCACGCCGTAGGCGAATTTATCGACGAAGATGAAATCGCCGATCTCGAGCGTGGGGATCATCGAGCCGGACGGAATGTGGTAAGGCTCCGCGACCGCGGTGCGCACCGTCAGCACCAGCAGCAGCACCGGAAACAGCGACTTCGACCAGTCGACGAGCCATGGATCGGGCGGCGCGCTGCCTTCGCCTCCGTCGCGACGCCGGCGCGCTTCGAAGAAGAAGCGATCGATGGCCCAGATGCTGCCCAGCACCAGCGTCAGCACCAACAACATCGCGCCGTAGTCGATTCCCATGCATACGCTCCCGACGGCCGTGTCCGGCGACGACGGCGCCGCACGAGCCTGTTGCAAAGAACGAGCGGCGGTCCGCTCCGCGGTCGCCCGGGATTCTTCCCGATCGACGCGGCGGCCGCAACTTCGAGCCGGTGCGCGCCGCCGGCTATTCCGAAGGCGCCCCCATCAGCATCCGAGCGAAATAGGTGTACTCGAGCGCGGTGCGGTACGCGAGCTGCTCCTGGTTCGTCGTGCCGCCGTGACCGCCCTCGGTGTTCTCGTAGTAGAAATAGTCGTAGCCGAGCTCCTTCATGCGCGCCGCCGCCTTGCGCGCATGCCCGGGGTGCACGCGGTCGTCCTGGGTCGACGTGTAGAGGAAGACTTTCGGATACGGCTTACCCGCCTCGAGATTCTGGTACGGCGAGTATTCCGAGATGTAGGCCCACTCGTCGGGATTCTCCGGGTCGCCGTACTCGCCGATCCACGAGGCGCCGGCCCCGAGCTTCGTGTAGCGCTTCATGTCGAAGAGCGGCACGCCGCAATCGATCGCGGCGTAAAGCTCCGGGCGCTGCGTCAAAATCGCGCCCATCAGCAGACCGCCGTTCGAGCGGCCCAGCGCGCCTAGCTTCTCCGGGCTCGTGACGCCCGATTCGATCAAATCCTCCGATACGGCGATGAAGTCGTCGATCGCGTTCTGATGCCGCGCCTTCATCGCGCCTTGGTGCCAGGCAGGCCCGTATTCGCCGCCGCCGCGAATGTTCGAGAGCACGAGGACGCCGCCCCGGGAGATCCACATCTTGCCCGCGAGGGCACCGTGCTGCGGGCGGCCGGGGTCCTCGTAGTAGACGGGCAGGATGGAGGTCAGAAAGCCGCCGTAGCCGTATTGCACGGTCGGCGCGTTCCCTCGGGCGAGCACCTCTCTCTTGCCGGCGACGAAGTACGGCACTCTCGTGCCGTCCTTCGACGTCGCGAACCGCTGCTCGACGACGACGTCCGACGCGTCGTAGAACGCCGGTGCCTGCGCGATTCGCTCGACGTCGTTCTCCGGGCCGACGAGGTACAGCGACGTCGGCACGGTCAGGCTCTCGAAAGTGAGCAGCGCGTCGTCCGTGCCGCCGCCGGCCGACACGATCTTGACTACGCCGTTCTCGGGCAGACCGATCCGTTCGGCCGTCCACCCGCCCTCGTCGCGCTCGACGCGCGCCGCCTTTCCGGACACGTCCTCGAGGTACTGGATCAGGACGTCGGATTCGCCGACTGCCACGTCCTGCACGGCCTGAGCTTGCGTCGGTGAGAACACGCGCTCCGCGGCGCCGGACGCGAGATCGTACGCCACGACGCTGCCCTCCGGATACGTGGTCCCGCGATAAGGCCAGGGCTCGCGGAGAAAGAAGAGCGCGCGGCCGTCGAGCACGCCTTCGAGGTCGGCGTTCGGCGGCAGCGGAAGCTTCACTCGCTCGCCGTCGTCGGCGTACCAATACTCGGTCTCGAAGAACGAGACCGCCCGCGCGATGAAGACATAGGCGCGGTCGCCGTCGTGCTCCACGAGCGGAAAGACGCCGACGTCGTGCGTCTCGCCCTCGAACTCGAGCGGGGCCTCGTCCAGCGGCTGCCCGCGGCGTACGCGCACGATCGTGCGGGCGTAGCCGGAATCCGTGAGCGACCCGGGGCCGAGATCGGTGCCGACGAGCAGCGTGTCCTCGTCGACCCAGGCCACGTCCGACTTCGCCTCGGGCAGCATGAAGCCGCCGTCGACGAACGTCTTCGAGGACGTGTCGAATTCCCTGAAGACCGCGGCGTCCTTGCCGCCGCGCGAGACCGCGATCATGCAGCGGCGGTACTCGGGCTCCAGGCAAACGCGGGAGCCCGCGACCCAGTTCTCGCCCTCCTCCCGCGCGAGCCGGTCGTAATCGATCAGCGTTTCCCACCGGGGCGAGCCCGATGTATAGCTCTCGATGCTCGCCCGCCGCCACACGCCGCGCACTCGCGTCGCGTCCTGCCAAAAGTTGTAGACGTATCCGGCGTGAATCGCGCCGAGCGGAATGCGGGCGTCGGAGGTCAGGATCGACAACGCCTCGCGGCGCATCGGCTCGAACCGCGGATCGGCCTCGAGCACGGCGAGCGAGCGCTCGTTCTCGGCCTGCACCCATTCGAGCGCTTCGGGGCCGTCGATCTCCTCGAGCCACAAGTACGGGTCGTCCTGGGCGTGCGCGGCGAGCCCCGCGAGCAGCCCGCCGGCAAGCAGCGCCGCGGCGGGCCGGGCCATTCGCGCTCGCGTGCCCTTTTCGATCGGCGGTGTCGTCATGTTCGCTCCGTCAGCATCGTCAAACTCGAATGCCGGGCGCCGGGAAGCCGGCACAGAACTCTCTGATCTCCGCACGGATCGTCTCGAGCGCAGCCTCGTCGCTCGCGGCCGAGATCGCGCGATCGATCCAATCGGCGATCAGCGGCATCTCGCGCTCCTTCATCCCGCGCGAGGTGATCGACGGCGTGCCGATGCGCAGCCCGCTCGGGTCGAACGGCTTGCGGCGATCGAACGGAATCGTGTTGTAGTTGCACTCGATGCCCGCGCGGTGGAGCGCCTTCGCGGCCGGCTTGCCGTTGATGCCGCGAGGCGTCACGTCGATCAGGATGAGGTGATTGTCCGTCCCGCCCGAGATCAAGTCGAATCCGCGCTCCTTCAGCGCCTCGGCGAGGGCCTTCGCGTTCGCAACGACCTGGTGCGCGTAGCGCTTGAAGTCGTCGCCAGCCGCTTCCTTCAACGCGACGGCGATCGCGGCCGTCGTGTGATTGTGCGGACCGCCCTGAAGTCCCGGGAAGACCGCGCGGTCGATCTCCTTCGCGTACTCGGCATCGCAAAGGATCATGCCGCCGCGAGGCCCGCGCAGCGTCTTGTGCGTCGTCGTCGTCACGATCTTCGCGTGCGGAAAGGGGCTCGGGTGGGCGCCCGCGGCGACGAGACCGGCGATGTGCGCGATGTCGGCGACGAGGATCGCGCCCACGGCATCCGCGACCCGCGCGAAGCCCTCGAAATCCCACAAGCGCGGATACGCCGTCCCGCCGCACATGATCATCTTCGGCCGCGCCTTGCGCGCGAGGGCTTCGACGTGGTCGAGATCGACGCGATGCGTCTCGCGGTCGACCTCGTATTGGACGGACCGGTAGTGAATGCCGGAGAAATTCACGCCCCAGCCGTGCGTCAGGTGGCCGCCGAAAGGCAGGCCGAGCCCCATCACGGTCTCGCCGGGCTTCACGAGAGCGAGGTAGACGGCCTGGTTCGCCGGCGAGCCGGAGTACGGCTGGACGTTCGCGTGCTCCGCGCCGAAAAGCGCCTTCGCGCGCTCGATCGCGAGCCTCTCCACCTGGTCGATGTAGTCCTGGCCCTCGTAGTAGCGCCGGCCCGGATATCCCTCCGAGTACTTGTTGTTCAGGATCGAGCCGGTCGCCTCCATCACCGCCTGCGAGGCGTAATTCTCGGACGGGATCAGCCGGATGTATTCGGCTTGTCTGCGAGTCTCCTCGAGGATCAGCGCGTGGATTTCCGGGTCCGTGGCGGCAAGGGCGGGCATCTCGGACATATGGCTCCTCTGCTTGACGAGTCCTTGGCAAATGGCGGCGGCGGGCCCGCCGGCGGGGAGCGCCATTCTAACGAAACGGCACCGGTGCGGAAAAAGGCGCCCCGGGGGCTCTCTCCGCGTGCGCCGCGGAAGCGCGTTGTCGCAATCGTACAACATGGACGGGCGCCGCGGTCGCCGGTGACATAACGCCGGCTGCGCATCGGCCGGTCGCCGGAAATGCGTACGAATTCACGTTTTTTTCACCCGCCGAGTCCCGGTGCGATGCGCCCGAGGGCGAGTGCCGGCGCGGGCTTTCGGCCGATCGGTGCGGAAAGGCAACCGCGGCGAAGGCATTGCGACGGCGGTCACATCGACGGCCCATGCGGCGCGGCTAGGATTCCGCGCCCGCCCAATCAGGATGCGGCCAAGGGAGAAGGAAATGGGAATTCGGAAGTTGTTGTTTGCCGGCGCGATGCTGCCGCTCGCCGCCGTCGCGCAGGAGCAGAGCCTGGACTACACGTACGTCGAGGCGACGTACACGAGCGTCGAGGAGGACTTCGGTCTGGTGGACATCGACGGCAACGGCTTCGGCGTCAAGGGCTCGTTGGCGGTGTCGGACAGCGTTTTCCTGTTCGCTGGCTACGCGACCGAAGACTACGATGATGTCGACGTCGACGGCACCAAGTACGACCTCGGCGCCGGCATGCGTTGGGGGCTGAACCCCCGGCTCGATCTCGTCGGCGAGCTGGCCTGGATGCACGCCGAGGCGGACGCCGGCGCGATCAGCGCCGATGACGACGGCCTCGGGCTCGGCGTCGGCCTGCGCAGCCGCGTGCACGACGACATCGAGCTTCAGGGCGGCCTCCGCTACGTCGATTTCGACGACTCGGATACGTTCCTGTCGTTCGGCGGCCGTTATTACTTCACCGACAGCGTCGCGGCCGGCTTCGGGCTCGACTTCAACGACGACTGGACCGGCTGGAACCTCGGCATCCGCGCCGAGTTCGGTAACTGAGTCACTGACCCTCCCGGCCGGCCGCGCCGTCGCGCGCGCCGGCGCCGGATCTCGCCGCGAGCGGCCTCCTCGGCCCTCGCGGCGTTCTTTTTTCTGCCGGCTCGGAAATCCGCGTCGATTCGGTTCGGCTTGAACGCGCGGCGCCCATACAATGCGGCACGATGATCGCGCCGCCTTTCGCGTCGTCCTGGAAAAAGCTGGGAAGCTCGTGTCCGGCGCCGTTCGTCGTGCTCGCCGCGATCCTTCCCGTCGTGACGGCCGCGGCGTTGCCTCCGGTGCCCGTGCCCGCAGCGAACCCGATCACCGAGCCGAAGCGGGTGCTCGGCAAGATCCTGTTCTGGGACGAGCAGCTCTCGAGCGACAACACGGTCGCGTGCGGAACCTGCCACCGTCCGGCGAGCGGCGGCGCGGACCCTCGCGCCGGACGACATCCCGGGCGGGACCCGGGAACCGTCGACGACGTGCTCGGCTCGCCCGGGATCGCGAGTCTCGATGCGCTCGGGCAGCCGCTCGACGACCCGCTCTTCGGGCGCGCACCTCGAGTGACCGGCCGCACGAGCCCGTCGAATTTCGGCGCGCTGTGGGCGGAAGAGCTCTTCTGGGACGGCCGCGTCGGCGGCCGCTTCATGGATCCGAGCACCGGCGCCGTGCTGATCGACCGGCACGGCGCGCTCGAGGGCCAGGTCGTCGCCACGCTGATGAACGACGCGGAGATGGCCAAAGCCGGGCGCACGTGGAAAGAGCTCACGACGAAGCTCGGTCGCGTCGAGCCGCTCGCGCTCGCCACGGATTTGCCCGCTGACGTCGCGGCCGCTCTGCGCTCGCACGACGGGTACCCCTCTCTCTTCGCGCACGCGTTCGGCGATCCGGCGATCACGCCCGCGCGCATCGCGTTCGCGATCGCGACCTACGAGCGCACTCTCGTCGCCGACCGCACGCCCTGGGATCGCTATCGCGCGGGCGATGCCGACGCGATGAGCGAAAGCGAGATCTACGGCTGGGAAGCGTTTCAGTCGCTGCGCTGCGCGAATTGCCACACCCCGCCGCTCTTCACGAACAACGATTTCTTCAACATCGGCGTGCGCCCCGCGGAGTACGACCTCGGCCGCGGGGCGGTCACCGGCGACCCGGAAGATGCGGGCGACATGAAGGTGCCGAGCCTGCGCAACGTGGGACTGCGCAAGCGCTTCATGCACACCGGGCAATTCGCGCATCTCGGCGCGGCGATAGGCTTCTACGTCGCGGGAACGCCGTTCCCCGAGCGCGACGACATCCCGGGCGCGGGCACGTACACGTTCAACATGAGCTCGATCACGGAGCGGGACATTCTCGCATTCCTCGAGAACGCGCTGACCGACCCGCGCGTGCGCGACGAGCGCTTTCCGTTCGACCGTCCGCGCCTGCGCAGCGAACGGCATCCGGACGACACGGCGCCGCCGGAACGGCCTTCCGAGCTCACCGCCGCGATCACCGCGGGCGGCGTGCGGCTTCGCTGGCGGGAGCCGGCCGACGACACCGGCGTGGTCGACTACGTGCTCGAGCGCGACGGCCGCGTGATCGCGCTGCCGACGCGCTCCTCCTACATCGATCCCGAAGGCGCGCCCGGCGCACGCTATCGCCTGACCGCCCGCGACGCCGCCGCGAACCGCTCGCCGCCCGCCGTCGCAGAGGTGCATTAGAGGTGCCGGGCACGCCATGACGCTCGCGAAGCCTCGCAACACCGGCCTCCGCCGCGTCTTCGACGCGACGCTGTTCTCGCTCGCCGGCCTGCGCGCGGCGTGGCTCCACGAGCCCGCGTTCAGACAGGAGTGCATTGCCGCGGCGTTCCTGATCCCGGCCGCCGCGTGGGTCGGCACGAGCGCCGTGGAGAAGCTCATGCTGATCGGCTCCTGCCTCCTCGTGCTGATCGTTGAGCTGCTGAACTCGGCCGTCGAGGCGGCCGTGGATCGCGTCGGGACCGACCGCCATCTGCTCGCGGCACGGGCGAAGGACCTCGGCTCGGCCGCGGTCTTCATGAGCCTGGTGCTCGCGGCCGTGGTCTGGGGCGTCTTGCTGTGGGAACGGCTCCGCTAGGCCCGTGCTGCTTCGCCGCCCGCCCCGCCCCGCCTCTCCGCCGGTGACGCGCGCTCCGCGACGCCGTGGAGGACGAAGGTGACTGCCGTCGTCAACGCGCTGCTCGCGCTGCTGCTCGGCACGTGCCTGATCGTCGCCGGCAGCGGATTGCTCGGCACTGCGCTCGCGCTGCGCGCCGACCAGCTGGGCTTCTCCAGCACGCTCACCGGTCTCGTGATGTCCGCGTATTTCGTCGGCTACGTCGTCGGCACGTACGTCTGCCCGAAGATCGTTCGGGACGCGGGCCACGTACGCGCGTTCTCCGCGTTCGCGGCGACCGCGGCGTCGGCCGTGCTGCTGCATCCGCTGCTGATCGACGCGGCCGTCTGGGCCGCGCTGCGTTTCGTGACCGGCGGGTGCATGGTCGGGCTCTACATGGTGATCGAGAGCTGGCTGAACGAGCGCGCGACGAACGAGGCGCGCGGGCGCGTCTTCGCGCTCTATCAGGTCATCTCGCTGGTCGCGCTCGCCGGCGGACAATATCTGATCCTGCTCGGCGCCGACTCGATCAGCACCGCCTTCATCATCGCCGGCGCGCTGCTGTCGATCGGGCTCGTGCCGGTCGTGCTGACGCGCGTCCCTCACCCGGCCCTGATCTCGTCCGTGCAGCTCGATCTCGCGCGGCTGTGGAGAATCTCGCCGCTCGGCGTCGCCGGCACGCTGGTGGCGGGCCTCGCGAACGGCGCGTTCTTCGCGCTCGGGCCCGTCTTCGCGACGCGCGTCGGCCTCGGCACGGGCCAGGTGGCCCTGTTCATGAGCCTCGTGCTGCTCGGCGGCGTCGCCCTCCAGTGGCCGATCGGTCAAGCCTCCGACCGCTGGGACCGGCGCACGGTCATCCTGACCGTGGCGCTCGGCGCCGCGCTGTTCGCAGCGCTCGCGCTGATGCTCGCCCGCCAATCGGTGCCCGGCCTGCTCGCGCTGATGTTCCTCTACGGCGGCGGCGCATTCAGCCTCTACCCGCTCTGCGTGGCCCACGCGAACGATTTCGCGGCGCCGGCCGATTTCGTCGCGACCGCGAGCGGCCTGCTGCTCGTCTACGGCATCGGCGCCGCCGCGGGGCCGCTGCTCGCCGGACCGCTGATCCAATATCTCGCCGGGTATGGATATCTTGGGTTCCTCGCGGCGATGCAGAGCGCCCTTGCGGTCTTCATCCTCGTGCGAATGCGGCTGCGGCGCGCGCGCCCGCCGGAGGAGCAGGAGCCGTTCGTCATGCTCGCACGCACGTCCCAGAGCGCGCTCGAGATGATCGCGCCGGCCGACGAGCCGGGCACACCATCGCAGCCGTGAGCGCGCGGACGATGGCACGATCCTTGCTCATGCCGATATGGGCAGGAGCGGCGGCCGCGTCCAAATCGTCTCCCCCCCGATTTTCCCCCGATGCGCCGTCGCTCTTGCCTCTCCCTTCTCTCCGACGTCGCACGGCACCCCGGCGCCTTGGTTCTGGCAGAATCCGTCGACCCGTCCGGCGGCGAGACTTTCGCTCGCCTGCTCGGACGTCCGTTGCGTCACGGGTGATCGATTGAGCTTGGACATCGACGAGCGCGCGGGCTGGCCGGAGGAGCTTCTCGACCTGCTGCGGCGGTATCCGCGCGAAACCTGGAGAGCGCGCGGCTCCGCGATCGCGCAGTTCTGGCTGGAACGGCACGACGCGTTTCGCCGCCAGTGCGATGCGCTCGAGTCCTTGGCCGCCGAATACCGGGCCGAGCGGCTCGACGCGCGGCGATTCGCGGCGAGCACCGCGCCCGCATTGCAGAATCTGCTTGCGCATCTGCACGGCCACCATCAGATCGAAGATTTTCACTACTTCCCATATTTTCGAGCGGCCGAGCCGAGCCTCGCGCGAGGCTTCGAGACGCTCGAGCGCGATCACCAGACGCTGCACGCGGGAATGGCGGCGGTCGTGGAAGCGGTCAACGCACTGCTCGGCGCCGTCGCGGCATCCGAGCACGATCGCCACCACGTGCGCGGCGCGGCCGAGCGCTACTCGGACGCGAGCCTGCTGCTGATTCGCCGGCTCGCGCGCCACCTCGACGACGAGGAAGACTTGATCATTCCGCTGATGCTGGATCGGGGCTGAGCCGGCCGCGCTCCCGCGCATCGGGGCCGGAGCCGTCGTCGGAGTCCACGGACGGGCGCCGCAATCCCGTTCGCGTGGGCCGCGTCAGCTCTCCCACATCACGTCGGCATGCCGCTCCACCGCGGCCTCGAGCAGCTCGATCAGCGGCAACGCACGGTTGGCAAGGCTCACGGGCGGCTCCTGCTCGTCGTCGGGCCGCTCGTCCCGGGGCTCGGCCGCCGCTCTGCTCTTCTCCTCGGCGACGGCCCGCTTCAGCCGCTCGAGCGCGGCCGGCACGTCGTCGGCGAGGATCGCGCTCGGGACGGTGCCGCTGTGGCCCATCATCCGCAGGAGCTTCACGGCCACGTCCCCGAACATCGTGATATTCGCGTATGCTTTGGTCTTGAAGGTCACCAGCATCGTGATTCGACTTTTTCGTCGTCCGCAACTTTCGCGCGTCCGCCCTATCTCAATATTCGTGCCGGGGCGGTGTCAAGCGTAGGAGGTCAGGCGCCATGCATGCAGCGAAGCTTTGGGTCGGCTGCGCGCTCGCGGCGTTTGCGGCGGTCGCGGCGACCGCCGACGCCCGGGACGTCTTTCGTTGCAACGGCTCGATCGTCGACACCGGTATGACCGCTTCCGAGGTGCTCGCGAGGTGCGGCGAGCCGGATTCACGGGAGGTCTCGTCGGTGCCGATCAGAGCCCGCGGCGTGCTCGGCGCCACATACGTCGTCGGCACGACCTCGGTCGAATATTGGACCTACGACCGCTCGCCGGGGCAGTTCCGCGCTTACCTCGTTTTCGACCAAGGCCGGCTGCGCGACATCGACCTGCTCGATCGGCGCTGACGCGCCCGCGCTCGCCGACGCACCGGTCGTCTCGAGTCGCGCGCCGCGCTGCGGGTGCGACCGCGCACGGCCCGCTTGCGCCGCGGGGACCGGCCGATCGTCGATCACGACGCGCACGAGCTCGCGCGACGCCCTGTGCCTCAACCGCAGCACGAGAATCGCGGCCACGGCCGCCAGCCCGAGCACGAGGCCCCACCACAGACCGACGGCGCCGAGATCGACGCCGAAGCCGAGCACGAGGCTCGCCGGGATCCCGCAGCACCAGAAACCCACGACGTTGACGATCATCGGAACGCGGGTATCGCCGAGACCGCGCAGCAGCCCGAGCGAGACGACCTGCAATCCGTCGAAGATCTGGAACACGCCCGCAATCGGCAGCAGCACCGCGGCCAGCGCGAGAACCGCGGCATCGCTCGTATACAGCGCCGCGAGCCGGCCGGGCGCGCCGATGAACAGCGCGGCGGTGAGCGACATGAACGCGGCGCCGACGAGAAGCGCGGCGAGCATCGCCCGCCGAACGCCGGGCGCGTCCTGCCTCCCGACCGCGTGGCCGATGATCACGGCCGCCGCGGACGAGACGCCGAGCGGAACCATGAAGGTCAACGACGCGAGATTGATCGCGACTTGATGCGCCGCGACCTCGACGACGCCGAGCCGCCCCATCAGCAGCGCGACCGCCGCGAAAGCGCCGAACTCGAGCATCATCTGCGCGCCGATCGGAGCGCCGATCCACAGCATCCGCCCGAGCGGCTTCGGGTCGAGCACGTGCGGCGCGACGCGCCGCAAGTGGGCGCTCAGGTGCCGCCCGCCGAGCGCGAGCAGCTGAAGAGCCATCACCCAGCGGCTGATGCACGTCGCCCACGCCGAGCCGAGCACGCCGAGCTCCGGAAACCCGAAGTGGCCGAAGATCAAAACGTAATTCAACGCGGCGTTCACGACGTTCGCCGCCACGATCGTCACGACGATCGGCGCGGTGCGCCGGTGCGCCTGCAGCGTCTGACGCAGGACGACGAACGCGTAGAACGGCCACACGCCGGGCAGGACTCGATACACGTAACCCGCGGCGAGCGGCACCACCTCCGGCGGCTGCCCGGCGAGCGTCAGCACGGGCTCCACGGTCGTCAGCAGGAGCGAGATCGGCACGGTCAGCACGGCCGACAGCACGAGCCCGCGCTGAAGCGCCCGGCCGACCGCCTCCTCGTCGCGTGCGCCGAGCGCCTGCGACACGATCGGGTCGAGCCCGAGCAGCACACCGAGCCCGAAGATCATGATCCCGAAGCTGTACAGGTTGGCGAGCGCGACCGCGGCGAGCGCGACCGCAGAGAGGCGGCCGACCATGATCGTGTCCACCACGCCCATCAGCATCATGCCGACCTGGATCAGCACGATCGGAGCGGCGAGCTTCAGCAGATCCGCAAGATCTGCGGCGCTCGGACGATGACGGGTCCGCGGGCTCATGGCGAACGGCTTGCTTGGGACGAGCGCCTCTCGGCGTCAGCCCCGTTTGGCGGATCAGGGAGCCGCGTGAACGCGGCGGCCGGAAGCGGGTATCGTGAAGCGGCGCCGGCGCGGCGTCAATTCGTGCGGCCGCCGGTCAAGCCGGGCCGCACGCCGCATCGCGGAAGGAAGCGCTCAGCGCCAGGTCACCTCGGTCGCGAAGAAATGATCGAACACCCGGCGATCCGGATGATTGCGGTCGTCGTGCTCGGGGCTGCGAATGTAGAAGTCGAGCTGCTGCGCGGCCGGATTCACCGCTCCCGCCTCGCCGGAGCTCGGCTCGAGCATGACCTTGAGCGTCTCTCGATCGCGCATGCCCTGCGTGACCATGAAGTGAATCTCGTAATCCTCGTACAGCGGATCGCCGTTCAGCGTCGCATGGCCATAGCCCCAGCCGGCGACGAACAGCAGGCTTTTCGGCCAGTTCATGTCGCCGCAGCCGGAATTGCCGTGCTCGAACAGGTACGCGGCGATCCCGCCGTCCTGACAAGGCGAGAACTCGTGAAAGCGATCGAGCTCGACGACGTAGTCGCCCTCGGGCAACTGAAGCTCCGCGCGGAAGGTACCGGTGTTCCGGATCTCGTCCACGTCGATGAGAATCTCGCCGTCGACCGGCCGTAGATTGCTCGCGTCGTTGCCCATGTGATCCCACGGCGGCTCGTCCCGAAGCGTGCCGACCTGGTAGACCCCGCGGCCGGTGATCATGAAGCGGCCGTCGTAGAGCTCGTGCTGGCGAGGAGCGTACAAGCCCATCTGCGTGCCGGGCTGCGTCCTCGGCCCGCGCTCGGCTTGCTGGGCGACGGCCGCGACCGCGGCGAGGGATGCGGCACCCAGGATCAGCGTTCGTCCGCGCATGGTCGCCTCCTCTCGAGATTTCTCTGCTCTTACCGCAACGCCTCGAGATAAGCCTTCACGGCGCCGGCGAAGCCGAGCTTCAGCGCGTCCGCCGTGATCGCGTGACCGATGCTGACCTCGGCCAGCATCGGAATCGCCGCCCGCAGCGCGGGCAGGTTCTCGAGATTCAGATCGTGCCCGGCGTTCACGCCGAGCCCGAGGCGCTGCGCTTCCTCCGCGCAGCGGACGTAGGCGCGCAGCACGGCGTCGTACTGGCCGGACGCGAACGCGGCGGCGTAGGGCTCGGTGTAGAGCTCGATGCGATCGGCTTCCGTGGCGCGCGCACCCGCTACCGCGTCGATCTCCGGATCGACGAACAACGAAACGCGAACGCCGGCCTCGCGCAAGCGCGCGACGATCGGCCGGAGGGCGCCGCCGTGCGCCGGGAAATCCCAGCCGTGATCCGACGTGCGCTGCTCCGGCGAGTCCGGCACGAGCGTCGCCTGCGTGGGCCGCACGTCGAGCACGAGCCGCATGAAATCCTCGGTCGGGTTCCCTTCGATGTTGAACTCGATCCGCCCGTTGTACTCCTCGAGCAGCGACGCGAGGTCGAAAACGTCGCCGCGGCGAATGTGACGCTCGTCCGGCCGCGGATGAACCGTGATGCCATGGGCGCCGGCGTCGATCACGATGCGCGCCGCCTCGACGACGCTCGGATAGCCGACGTCGCGCTGGTTGCGCAGCAGCGCCACCTTGTTCAGGTTGACGCTGAGCTTCGTGACGGCACGTTCGGGCATGGCTCGTTCGACGGGCGGCGCCGGGCGTCGCGGGCGCGACGGGTCGCACGAGCGCAAGCATCTCAGGACGGCGCACGTTAATCAACGTGCGGCGGCCGCCCGGCGCTTCCCGTCCTTGCGCGAACTGGCCGCGATTTTCAAGAGTGACAGGAAGGCCGCGAGGCTCGATACTCCCCGGCCTTTCGAGGCCCGCGGGAGCGCGGCCTTACCCTCGAGCTTTCCTCGGATCGAGATGTTTCGCAGCGTTCGCTTCTATCGATTGAGCAGTGATTGGCCGGACTCCGAGCAGCAGCTCTCGGAACGCCTCGCGGCCGCCGCATTCCGGCCGTGCGGCGCCTACACGGAACGGAGCGCCGGGTGGGAGCCGCCGACTGGCGATCCGCAAGGCGCGCTTTGCCGACGTGTCGCGGGCGCCGACCTCCTGAGGCTGCGCACGCAGTCCCGGCTGCTGCCGTCTGCCGCGATCGACGACGCGCTCGAAAGCCGGCTCGAGGAATATCGCGCGCGGACGCAGGAAGAGCCGAGCCGCCGCGAGAAGCGCAGGCTTCGCGAGCAAACCCGCGACGAGCTCCTGCCGAAGGCGCTCGTGCGGTCCGAGCGCACGGCGGGGCTCGTCCTCGGGTCGGAAGGACTGATCGCCGTCGCGACGTTGTCCGAGTCCCGCGCGGAGCGCTTTCTCGATCACGTCCGCGCCGCGATGGGAAGTCTCGACGTCGCGCCGCTCGCCTTCGACCGGCCGGTCGGCGAGCTGCTCGCGCGCATCTTCCTCGGCGACGCCCCGCGCGGTTTCGTGCTCGGCCGGGAATGCCGGATGCAGGACCCGTCCGACCCGAAGGCCACCGTGCGCTGCGCGGACATGGACCTCGCCGACCCCGCCGTCCGCAAGCACGTCAAGGAAGGCATGGAGCTCACGCACCTCGGCGTCGAGTTCGGCAACATGCTGAGCTGCGTGATCGACCGAAACGGGGGTCTCGGCAAGCTGAAGCTGAACGGCATGGAGGCTGCCGCGGACGAGGCGGGCGAGGATCCTCTCGCGCGCTTGGACGCGGAGCTCGCGCTCCTCAGCGGCGCGCTGCGAGAGCTTCTCGCGGCGATCGGCCGCGCGCTCGGTGCCGGCGCCTCGCACGCGGCTGCGTAGACGCGCCGCGCGTCGCAGCCGCGCGTGCTCAGAACTCGGTCGACCAGGTGAGGCCCATCGACGGCTCGACGTCGTCCGGATTGCGAAGCACCTTCAGGTTGAAGCCGATCGACGCGGCCTCGCTCGGCGACCACGAGTGATCGTAGGCGAGCGACGAGGTCGCGATCTGCGTGTCGAGCATGCGCTCGAGCTTCAAGCTGAGCGCGTTGCGCCCGCCGAGGAGGTCGGGCATGAAGCCCGAGAGCTTCGTCTCGACCCCCATGCTCACGGTCTCGACGCCGTCCGCTTGCAGCATCTCCTCGAGAACGGCCTTGCTCGAGATCGTGAACGCCGAAACGGCGTCCCCGGTAGAGAGCTCCGGGAACAGCAGCGCGAGCGACTGCCGCTCCGCGCCGATCGACGTGCGGCGAACCTCGCCCTCGATCTTGTCGATGAAGGCGACCGGCGCGTCGTAGACGAGCGTGGTATCGAGCGTCGGGCCGGCGACGGACGGATCCTCCGCGACGCGCAGCACGGACTTCACGTCGACCGTCTCGCCCAGGCCCCACGTCGAGGTCAAGCGCGACTCGGCTGCGGACTCTTCCCCCGTCGCGAGCAGGGTCACGTCGGCGCGCATATCGAGCGGATCGCCGCCGAGCACGCTGAAGGCGGTTTCGAGCTCGGAGAACGCGACACTCAACGTGTCGTTCGCGGCGCCCGCGGAGCGGCGCAGCTCCGCGTCGAGCCGCTCGACGAACGGAATGGAGGGAGCGATCTGCACACGCGTCTCGAGCGCCGAGCTCGAAAGGCCGAGCGTGCGGTTCATGTCCTCGTACAAGAGCACGGTCTCGACGTCGAGGAAGTCGCCGCCGCTCCACGACGACGACACGCGCGGCAGGACCCTCGTCGCGCCGCCTTCTCCGACCAGCGTCATGTCCGCCTCGAGCGAGAACGCCTCCTCGCCGATCGCGAAGCCGACCTGGCTCTCCAGCTTCTCCGCGGACGACGAATCCGAGTAGGTCACGGTCTGCGCCCGCGCACAGCCGATCGAAGCGACGAGCACGATCAGCGCACCACGCCGTCGTAACGGACCGGTCATCCCCTCCTCCCTGCGACGTGCGCCGGCTGGGCGGCGCGCCGCTCTCGACGGTGGCGCATCTTCGACACGCTCGCCCCCGGCGACAAGGTGTAGCCGCGCGCCGACAGCGCCGCCCCGGCCTGGCGCTCGAACGGTTTCGGCCGCCCCGCGGCGGGGCCTGGGCAGCCGGCGCCCGGTGCGGGGCTCGAGACGAGCGCTGCTCGCCTTCTTATGCCGGCCGGCTTGGGGTAGCATCGGCCCCGCTTGCGCATCCGGTCAGGAGAATCCGCCCATGACGCTCTTTCGTCCGTTCGCATCCCCGTCGCGCTTCGCGGCGGCGGGCCTGCTACTCGCGGCCCTCGGCGCCGCGCCGATCGCGGGCGCTCAATCGGCGACGGCCGCCGATCTCGAAGCGGGCCGCGACTACAGGGCGATCAACCCGGCGCAGCCGACGAGCACGCCGGACGGCAAGGTCGAGGTCGCGGAGGTCTTTCAGTACAGCTGCCCGCACTGCTTCAATCTGGAGCCGTATCTCGAGAAGTGGAAAGCGCAGAAGGCGGATTACGTCAACCTGGTCCTTCTGCCGGCGAGCTGGAGCGACCTGTCGCGGATTCACGCGCGGGCGTTTTACACGGCGGAAGCCCTCGGGAAGGTCGAGGAGATGCACCAGGCCTTCTTCAAAGAGATCCACGTGAACAACAACCTGCTCGATACGGAGGACGGGCTCGCCGACTTCTTCGCCCGCTTCGGCGTCGACGAGGCCACCTTCAGGAAGACGTTCAACTCGTTCAGCGTGCACACGAAGGTGCAGCGCGCCGACGAGCTGATCCGGCGCTATCGTGTCGGGGCCACGCCGAACATCATCGTCGACGGAAAGTATCTGACGGACGGCGCGATGGCCGGCTCGTACGAGCGCTGGTTCGCGATCATCGACGCGCTCGCCGCCCGCGAGCACGAGAAGAGCCCTTAGTCCGACGATCCCGGCTTGCGGGAGGCCGTCATTCGGCCGACGGCTCGATCGGACGGGGCGAGGCGTCGGCCCGAGTCTGCCGCGGGCCGCTCGATCGCGTGAAACCGTACGCGGCGAGCCAGCTCGTCATCGTCTCGAGATAATCCTCCGCGAGCGGGCATCGCGCCGCGGCCGGCGCCGAGCCGTCGGCTTCGCTCGTTTCGTCCGGCGCCGCGGGGCCGGTGCAGATCGCGTGGTCCGCGCCCTCGAACACCCGGATCGTGACATCGGCGTTCGCGCCTCTCGCGAACGCCTCCCGATACGCACGCATCGCCCGGCGCCAGTCGACCTCGCTGTCGCGATCGCCCCAGATCGCGAGCACGGGCGCTTCGACTGCCGGAAGGAAAACTTCGGGCGTCACGTGGAGGGCCGCCGATTCCCGTAGCTCGTCGTACCGTCGCTCGGTGGGATAGACGTCGGAGCCGGCCTCGCTGAGCGGCGGGAGCAACGGATGCTCGGCGAGCGGAGCGACGGCGGCCTGGTAGTCTCGGTAAGGCGCCTGATCGCGCATCGCCGCGAGCGCGCGCACGAGCCGGTCCACGATATCGCGCGACTCCTCCGGCGCGTAGCCCGCGCGCTCCAGCCGGCGCCCGACGGTATAGCCGAGCCGGTCGATCGGATCGCCGGCCGGGCCGCCGACAAGGATCACGAACTCGATCGCGTCGGTCCGCACCGCGGCCATCGGCGCGACCCAGCCGCCCTCCCCGAGCGCCCAGACGCCGACGCGGTCGGAGTCGACCGCCTCGATCGCGCGGAGGGCGTCGAGCGCGGCGAGCACGTCGTCCGCGCGCACGTAGAGATCGGCGAGGCCGCGGTACCGGCCGCCGCTGCAGCCGCTCCCGGCCTTGTCCCAGACGACGGACGCGACGCCCGCGGCCCGAAACGCGTCGCGGAGCGCCGCGAAATCGCCGAGCCCACGCGTGACGTCGGTCCGGCCGCTGTCATGGAGCAGCAGGATCGCGGGATACGGGCCGGGCGAGTCCGGAACGTCGACGAAGCCGAAAAGCTCCCGCCCTGCGGACTCGAAGACGAACGGAACGGTACCTTCGGGCGCGGTGCAGCTTCGGGCGCCGGGCACGGCCGAATCGCCGCAGCTCGAGAGCACGGCGGCGAGGGCGAGCGACGTCGCGGCGAGGAGCGCTATACGGGCGGATGTCTTCACTGCTTCGCTTTCGGCCGTTCGCGTCCGGGCTCGCGGTCGAGTGCGATTGACGGCGGTGCCGGCGACGTCTCGACCGATAGCATCGGCCGCCGGGCCGTCGATGTCCACCCCGGGGTTACCCCGAGCGATCGGCGCGCGCGGGGACGGCCGTTGCTCGCTCGCGAGCCGCGGCAGCGCTCGCGCAACCGCTTCGAACGAACGCGTGTGACCGGAGAAGGACACTAGCCCGCGTGCCGCTGCGCGAGATAGGTGCCGAGGATCACGAGCGCGCAGCACACGAGCAGCAGCCCGCCGACACGCTCGCCGAGCACGAGCGCCGCGCCGAGCAGCGTGACCGCCGGCGTCACGAGCAGCAGCGACGACATTCGGCCGATCCCGCCCCGGCCGAGCGCATAGAACCACAGGGCGTACGCCGCGCACGAGGACAACAGCGAGAGCCAGCCCATCGCGAGCCAGCCGTCGAGCGGCACGTCGGCCCATGCGGTGCGCGACCGCACCGCGAGCAGCAGCGGGACCAGCACGATCATCGCGAGCGAGAGGCCCCAAAACGTCGTGGGCGCGGTGCCGAGGCGCGGCGAGAGACGCCCGCCGACGACGTATCCGACGGCGCAGATCGCGCCGCCGACGAAGACGATCGCATCGCCGAGCGCGGTCGGCCCCGCCCCCGGGTTGCGCAACCCGCCGCTCCGGACGGAGACGACGAGGACGCACCCGGCGAGCGCGACCGCCGCGCCGAGCCACCATCCGAGGGACGGCACGCGGCGCTCGAGAGCGGCCGCGAGCAGCACCGCGATCACGGGAATCGTCGCAAGGATCAGCGCCGCGTGGCCGGCGGTCGTGCGCTCGATGCCGAGGCTCAGCGTCACCGGCCAGGCCGCGAAGCTCGCAAGGCCAGCGACCGCGAGGAGCGCTCGGTCCCGCCGCGACTTCGGGAACGGCAGCCGCAGCGCAAGCGCGATCACGACGGCGACCAGGCCTGCCACGATCGACCGCAGGAGGCCGGCCGTGAAAGCGTCCATGTATTCCACGACGATCTCGTTCGCGATCGGCGTTCCGCTCCAAAGGAGCAGCGTGCCGACTCCCGCGAGCATGGCGGGAGTCGCGGACGGCCGGGCGGCGGCGGTCTGGGGTGCGGCGCTCATGGGGCGCGCATTGTACCGGCCGGGAAGGATCGGCGGGCCGGAAACGAAACGGGCCGGCGCGAGGCCGGCCCGTGAAGGGCATTCGCCGCGAGCGGCGGTTACAAGCTCAGCGTGACCTCGAGCTCCGACGCGATATGCTCCTCCAGCTCGCTCGGCCGGCCGAGGTCCTCGAGCACGTTCACCGGCGGAGGCGCCGCGATCGTCTCCTCGAGCTTGGCCGGACGCCGGGCGATCACGACGATCTCCTCGATCGCGGGATCCGGCTCGGGCGCCGCCGTGACGACGGTCTCCTCCGCGGCAGTCCCCGCGGGCGCATCGGCGCCGAAGGCGGCCGCCGAGGAAAACACCGCGACGAGCGCAATGCCAAACAGGTGTGTCGACTTCATCGTCCTCGCTCCAGCGCCTGGAAGGGCGCAGCTTTCCGATGGCACTCATTCTCGGCCGCGGTAAGGACTGACTCCATCGAGAAACCTGGAGATTGACTTATTTGCGTGAGGACCGTCTTTGGAAGTTTGAAGCTCGTCACATTTTTCGATGCATCGCGGCGGGCGCCGTCGTCGATGCTTGGAACGAGCAGGCATTCGCGAAGGCGATACCTCGAGTCATCTAGTAGCCGTATCGCACCGATACCGGGAAAGCCGAAGTAGCTGGCGAGCTCGCGCGTCTGCGAGCTCGCGCGCGTCACCCGCGGGACAGCCGCCGGCGAATCCCTTCCGCGAGAGCGCGCGCTTCGTCGAGGCCGAGCGCGGAAGCCGCGCCGAGATACACCGCGCCGAAGACCGTCGCCACGATCGCGGCCGCGGGCAGCGGATGCAGGCCGCCGAGCGCGAGCCGCACGGCATGCGCAGCGGCCGCGGCCGCAAGTGCCGCGACGAGCATCCGGGCGAGCGCGCCCGCGCCGGCCGCGACCGGGCCGATTCGCCGTTCGAGCCGCGTCGCGAGCAGCCGCCATTCGATCCACGCGCCGACGGCGGAGCCGAGCGCGAGGCCGACGGGCCCGAGCGGCAAGCCGCCGGCCGTCGCGCCGCCGAAGATCCCCGCGGGGATCGTGATCGGGCCGATCGTCACCGGCTCGAACTGCGTCATCAGCACGGCGCCGGCGGCGGCCGCCGCCGCGATGCGAATTCCCGCGACGCGCGCCGGCGTCGTCGTGTCGCGGAGCGCGAAGAACGCCGACTGGTAGACGCGCGTGGTGGCCGACGCGGGGAGCCCCAAGCCGTACGCGGCGAGCGTGAGCCAGACGATCGTGACATCGGCGGAGCCGAAGCGGCCGGCCTGATAGAGGCCCGCGACGAGCACGTCGCCGAGGAGCGCGAACGCGACGAAGCTCGGCACGACGTAGAACGCGACCCGCCGGGCCGCACCGGCCGTTCGTGCGCGAAGCGCGTTCACCGCGCTCGCGCGCTCGCGCGCGAGCTCGGGCAGCGCGGCCGCGGCGACGCTCATCCCGAAGAGGCTGATCGGCAGGATGTAGAGGGTCTGCGCGTAACGCAGCCGGGTGAGCGCCCCGACCGCGAGCAGGCTCGCGAGGATCAGATCGCCGTACGTGCCGAGCTGCACGACGCCGCGTCCCGCGATCGCCGGGAGCGCGTTCCTCACCGCCTCGCGGAATGCCGGCTCGGCGCGCCCGGCGCCGAGCCTGATCTCGCGGTCGAGCCGCACGACCCAAGGGAGCTGCACGGCGAGCTGAAGCCCGCCGCCGACGAGCGCGCCCCACGCGGCCGCGAGCAGCAAGCCGTCGAGGTCGAGCCGTCCCGCGAACGCGATCAGCGCCGCGACGATCGCCGCGTTCCACAGCACCGGGGCGAAGTACGGAACGAAAAACTTGCGGTGGCTGTTCAGGACACCGAGCGCCCACGCCGACAGCACGAGCACTCCCGTCATCGGGAAGAGAATGCGCGTGATCGCGATCGTGAGCTCGCGCCGCTCCCCCTCGAACCCCGGGGCGAACATGGTCACGATCCACGGCGCGAGCGTGATGCCGACAAGCGAGACGGCGGCCGCGACCACGAGCAGCAGCGCGAAGGCGGCGCCGGCGACGCGCCCGGCTTCCTTCAGGCGCCCCTGCTCGAGCAGCTCCGAATAGACCGGAATGAACGACGCGCTGAGCGTGCCCTCCCCCAGCAGGTTCTGCAGCACGTTCGGCATCCTCAGACCGGCGCTGAAGACATCCGCGTGCAAGCCCGTGCCGAAATAGACGGCGAGCGCGCGATCGCGGGCGAAGCCTGCGACACGGCTGAGCAGGATGCCCGCAGCGACGAGCGCCGCACGGCCCCGAGACGCATCGGCCGCCGCGGCAGCGCCCGCGTCCGACTCGGCAGGGCCCGCGGCAGCGGCGCGTGCTCCGGCCGCACTGGCCGCGCCCGTACCGGCGGTGCCCCCGTTTTCGGGCGCCCCGAAGACCGGATCGGGCAGCGCCGGCGGCGATTTTCCCCGTTCGATCATTCGACCTGATTCGACAGCGACGCCGAAGAGTAAGCGATCCGTCGGGTAAAAGTCCGGGTCGCGCGCCCGCACCGGAGAACCGGAGGTCGACTCGAGGTCCAATAGGCATATCGCTTGCATGTATCGGAACAAGAGGCTCTGCACCGCGCTCGTACGACGGCGAAGGACCGCTGGGACATTACGAGGGAATGCCGTGCTGCCGCGACGACTCCGACAGACCGGACGCCCGCGTCGTCCGGTCCCGCTCGTGATCATCGGCGTGCTGCTCGCCGCGACGGCGGCGCTGCCCGCGCTCCTTCCCGTCGCCGCCGAGGCCCAATACTTCGGGCGCAACAAGGTGCTCTGGGAGCGGTTCGAGTTCGAGATCCTCGAGACGGAACATTTCTTGATCCACTACTACCCTCGGGGAGCGCCGCACGCGGAGTACGTCGCCGCGCTCGCGGAACGCTGGTACGGGCGGCTCTCGCGGTTCTTCGACCACGAGCTCAGCGAGAAGAAGCGCATCATCGTCTATCAGAATCACGCCGACTTTCAGCAAACGACCGTCACGCCGGGGCTGATCGGCGAAGGCACCGGCGGTTTCACCGAGTCGCTGCTCGATCGAGTCGTGCTTCCGCTCACCGGCGTGAACGCGGACAACGATCACGTGATCGGTCACGAGCTCGTGCACGTGTTTCAGTTCGACATCGCGAAGACGCTCGCCGAGCGCAACCAGAACGTGCAAATCCAGCAGCTGCCGCTGTGGATGACGGAAGGCCTCGCGGAGTATCTGTCGCAAGGGCGGGTGGACCCGGCGACGGCCTTGTGGATGCGCGACGCCGTGCGGCACGACCTGCTCCCGAAGCCGGACCGGCTCGTGCAGCGGCGGCCCTCCCCTTATCAGTACGGCCAGGCGCTATGGGCATACGTCGCCGGGCGGTGGAGCGACGACGAGGTGCGCCGGCTCTATCTCGGCGCGCTCACGCGAGGTCTCGAGCGCGGCATCGAGAGCACGCTCGGCCTCTCCCGGGACGAGCTTCTCGCGGAATTTCACGGCGCGCTGCGCGACGCCTACGCGCCGATCCTCGCCGCGCGCGAGAATCCGGCCGCCGAGGCCGAACCGCTCCTCACGTCGGAGACGACCGGCGCTTCCGTGAATCTCGCGCCGTCGCTCAGCCCGGACGGGCGCCGCATCGCCTTCCTCTCCACGCGCCAGCTCGAGCTCGAGCTCTACCTCGCGGATACCGAGACCGGCAAGATCACGAAGCGGCTGCTGCACGCCGAGGCCGACCGGCACTTCCAGAATCTGAGCTTCCTCGAGTCGAGCGTCGCCTGGTCGCCGGACGGCGCACGGTTCGCGCTCGGGGTCTTCGACGAAGGCGAGCGCCGAATTGCGATCTACGACGTCGAGCGCGGCAAGGTCGCGCGCGTCATCGATCTCCCCGGGATCGAAGCCATGCGCCACCCGGCCTGGTTCCCGGACGGGCGTTCGATCGTGTTCTCGGCGATCGTTGCCGGCGCGAGCGATCTGTATCGGCTGGATCTCGAGACGAACGCGCTCACGCGCCTCACCAACGACCCGTACACGGCGATCGAGCCGGGCGTCTCCCCTGACGGACGGCGCATCGCTTTCGTCACGGACCGCGGACGAGGCACGGACCTCGAGACGCTGAGCTTCGGCGACCTCGGGATCGCGGTGCTCGACGTCGAGACCGGAGCGATCGACGTGCTGCCGCTGTTCGCGCGCGGCAAGCACATCGATCCCCAGTTCTCCCCGGACGGCGCGAGCCTCTACTTCATCGCGGAGCCGGACGGCGTTCCGAACGTCTTCCGGTACGACTTCGCCGCCGGCCGGACCGTCCGCATCACGAATCTGAAGACCGGCGTGTCGGGCATCACCGGAACGTCGCCCGCGCTCTCGGTCGCGGCGGACGGCACCCTCGCCTTCTCGGTGCTCGAGGACGGCGGGTTCGAGATCTTCCGCATCCGCGCGCCGGAAGGGGTTCCGATCGAAGCCGAGCCGAGCTTCACGGCCGCGCTGCTGCCGCCGATCGAGGCGGAAGCCGAGCCGAGCGTGGTGCAACGCTATCTCGCGGATGCGACGCTCGGGCTTCCCCCGCCGGACCGCGACTATCCGACCCGCGACTATCGCGGCCGCATTCGGCTCGCGGACATCGCGCCGGCCACGGTCGGCGTCGTCAGCACGGCCGGCCGCGGCGCGAGCCTCGGCGGCGCGTTCAGCGCCTATTTCAACGATCCGCTCAACCGCCATCAGATCGTGACGACCTTCCGCGGCGGCAGCAGCACGAGCGGCGCGTTGGACTTCGAGGACACGCTCGGCGCGGACGTGACGTACCTGAACCAGGCGCGCCGCTTCGAATGGGGCGGAAGCCTCTCGCGGATTCCCTACGTCACGGGCACGACGCTCTTCTCGCGGCAGCCCGTGGAGATCGACGGCGAGGTCTTTCCGGCCGACGTCCAAGAGCAGCTGATCGTCACCGAGCAGGTCGGCAGCCTCTCGCTGCTCGGCCGGTATCCGTTCTCTCTGAACAACCGGCTCGAGGTGTCGCTCGGCATGTCGAGAATCGACTTCGAGCGCGAGCTCGAGCGGTTCGTCTTCCCGATCGGCGCGCCGGCATTTCACGAGACGATCGGCCTGCCGTCGCCGGACGAGCTCGACCTCCGCAATGCATCGCTCGCCTTCGTGCGCGATACCTCGACCTTCGGGCTCGTGTCCCCGGCACGCGGCACTCGCCTCAGAGTCGAGAATCAGTGGACGTCCGGCGACCTCCGTTTCAACACCGCGCTCGTAGATTACCGGCGTTACTTCCTGCACGAGCCGCTGACGTTCGCGCTGCGCGTGCTGCACGTCGGACGTCACGGCCCCGGTGCGGAGGACCCGCGATTGCCGCTCCTCGACATCGGCAGCCCATTTCTAATGCGCGGCTACGAGCTCGACTCGTTCGATCTGTCGGAGTGCACGAACGACGGTGAGATGACCTCCTGCGCGGAGCTCGACCGGCTGGTCGGCAGCCGCATCGCGGTCGTCAACTTCGAGATGCGGCTCGCGCTGCTCGGCACGGAGGATTTCGGCCTGTTCGACGTGCCCGCCGCGCCGACCGAGGCGCTCTTCTTCATCGACGCCGGAGCGGCCTGGAGCTCGGGCCAGTCGGTTGATCTCGCGTTCGAGCGCGATACCATCGAGCGAGTCCCCGTCGTCAGCGCCGGCCTCGCGGTGCGCACCGTGCTGCTCGGCGCATTGCCGCTCGAGCTCTACTATGCATTCCCGTTTCAGCGCCCCGAGGAGGACGCGGTGTTCGGCTTCCGGTTCGGCGTCGGCTGGTGAGCTTGCGCGGCGCTGCGGGCGGGCGCCCGGGCGCGCATTCGCGTCTTGGCGACGCGCGGCTCGGGCGGCGCTGGTCGCCGCCTTGACGATCCTGCCCGCGGCCGGCGCGCTCGCACAAGTCGCGGAGGGCCGCGTTTACGTGCGGCGGATCGAGTTCGAAGGCGTCACGGGGATCGACGATCGCGTGCTCCGCCGCGAGATGCTTCAGCTCGAGGGCGCCTATCTGAACACCGTCAGCCTCGACGAGTCGCTGCGTCGCCTCGAAGGGCTGCCGTACGTCGCGAGCGCGAGCGCCGCGCTGCGGCCGGTGGAGAACGGCGTCGTCGACATCGTCGTGACGATCGAGGAGTCGCCGGCGCGGCGGTACGGCGGCGGAGGCGGCTACTCGGAGTCGCTTCGAACGAGCCTGCACGCGTATTACATCGACGAGAACTTTCTGGGCGCCGGGCGGCGTCTCGCGTTCTCGCTCGAAGGCAGCGAGCTGCGATCGAGCGCCGAGCTCTCGTACACGGACCCGTACGCGCGGCGCGGCGGCGTCAGCCGGACGATCGCGCTCGAGTCGCGCCGGATCGAGCGCCTCACGACGGACGCGTCGCCGCTCGACGCGGACCTCGCCGGCGTGACGCTCGAGTACGGCTACCCGATGGCGCTCTCGGGCGACGCCGGGCGCAGTGCCGGCCCTCTCGGCCGGCTCGTCCGCGATGCGCGTGCGCGGCTCCCGACGGCGGAGGTACGCGACCGTTCGCCCGTGCTCGACGAGATCCTCGAATCGCTGCAAACGACGGCCTGCTGCCAGAGCATCCGTTTCGGGCTCGATCTCCGGCGCGCGGAGCTCGCTCCGTCGGCAGGCGCCGGCCCGCAGCTCCTCGAGTGGGTCGCCGCGAACGGCGACCGGGACGACGCCGGGCGCACGACGCAGATCGCGGAAGCGGATCTGCGGGTCGGCTGGCGCCGCGACACGCGCGACCGCCCGATCTTCGCCGAGCGCGGCATCGAGCAGACGTTGAGCTTCGGGTTCGCGTTGCCGGGCAGCGACGCGGAGTACTACGTGGCGGATTACGACGTGACCGCCTACCGGCCGCTCGGTGCACGCTGGACGGCGCGGCTGCGCGGCCGGCTCGGCTTCGGCGCGGCCTACGGCGGCGACACGACCTCGCTGCCGCCGTATCTCAACTGGTTCGCGGGCGGCCCGCTCACCGTGCGCGGCTACCGCGAGAACGGGCTCGGTCCGCGCGACGGCAACGGCCGCCCGTACGGCGGCAACCTCCTGCTGAGCGCGCAGCTCGAGCTGCTCACGCCGTGGCCGGAGCGCTGGCGGGACCGCGCGCGGGTCGGCTTCTTTCTCGACGCCGGTAACGTCTTCTCCACCGAGGACGTCGCTTTCACCGACGACGCGGGCCGCCGCCTCGACTACGGGTTCGACGCGTCGGCGCTTCGCACCTCCGTCGGGCTCGCCGCGGAGGTCGCGATCCCGCTCGGGATCCTCCGCGTGAGCTACGGCATCCCGCTCGACGCCGACGACGATCATCCGAACCCCTTCCTCCGCGACGACGTCGAGCGCTTCCAAATCAGCATCGGCGTCGACTATTGAGCGCGCATGTCCGGCGCCGCGTATGGCATCATCCGGCCGCATGCAGCCCGACCCTCTCCGCAGCGTCCTGCCGCCCTCACTCGACGACGCCCGCAGGCTGCTGCGCGACGTGTTCGGCTACGCCGAGTTCCGCGGGCGCCAGGAGCAGGCAATCGCGGCCGTGCTCGCAGGGCGCGACGCGCTCGTGCTGATGCCGACCGGCGGCGGCAAGTCGCTGTGCTACCAGATTCCCGCGCTGCTGCGGCCGGGCGTCGGCCTCGTCGTGTCGCCGCTGATCGCGCTGATGGAAGATCAGGTGCGCGCGCTGCGCGAGCTCGGCATTCCGGCCGCGTTCCTGAACTCGACGCTCCCTCTGCAAGAGCAGCGGACGATCGTCGACACATTGCGAAGCGGATCCCTCGCGCTGCTCTACGTGGCGCCCGAGCGCCTCCTGCAGCCGCACACGCTCGAGCTCCTGGCCGGCCTGCCGATCGCCGTGATCGCGATCGACGAGGCGCACTGCGTGTCGCAGTGGGGGCACGATTTCCGCCAGGACTACCTCGCGCTCGGCCGGCTCGTCGAGGTCTTTCCCGGCGTCCCGCGCATCGCGCTGACGGCCACGGCCACGCCGATGACGCGCGACGAGATCGTCGAGCGCCTCGCGCTCGCGGATCCCGAGCTTTGCGTCGGCGCGTTCGACCGCCCGAACATCCGCTACACCGTGCAGGCGAAGACCGATCCGCGCCGCCAGCTCCTCGCGTTCCTCCGCGGGCACGACGGCGAGGCCGGCATCGTGTACTGCCTCTCCCGCAAGAAGGTCGAAAGCGTCGCCGAATGGCTGCGCGAGCAAGGCTTCGACGCGCTGCCCTATCACGCGGGTCTCGACGCGGAGACGCGCGCCGCGCACCAGCGGCGCTTCGTGACGGACGACGCCGTGATCATCGTCGCGACGATCGCGTTCGGAATGGGGATCGACAAGCCGGACGTCCGCTTCGTCGCGCATCTCGACCTGCCGAAGAGCATCGAGTCGTACTACCAGGAGACGGGCCGTGCGGGGCGCGACGGCGAGCCCGCCGATGCGTGGATGGTCTACGGCCTCCAGGACGTCGTGCAGCTGCGGCAGATCGTCGAGTCGTCGGCCGCGGACGAGGAGCACAAGCGCCGCGAGCGTCACAAGCTCGACGCCCTCCTCGGGTGGTGCGAGGTGACGCAGTGCCGGCGCCGCCCGCTCCTCGAGTATTTCGGCGAGGAGGCGGCTGCGGACTGCGGCAACTGCGACAACTGCCTGAGCCCGCCTGCCACATGGGACGGAACGGAAGCGGCGCGCAAGCTCCTCTCGGCCGTCTACCGCACAGGTCAGCGCTTCGGCGCGGCTCACGTCGTCGACGTGCTGCTCGGCAACGCCACCGAGAAGGTCGCACAGCACCGTCACGAGCGCCTGTCTGTGTTCGGTATCGGCACGGAGCTGTCGAGCCGGCAATGGCGCTCGGTGGTCAGGCAGCTCGCGGTCCTCGGGTACGTGAGGTCCGATCCCGAGCGATTCGGCGCGCTCACGCTCACGCCGAAAAGCCGCCCGCTCCTCCGCGGCGAGATCGTGCTCGAGCTGCGCGAGGACCGCAAGGACGCCGCGCCGCGAAAGAAAGCGCGCGCGCCGATCGAGCAGCTCGCGACGGAGAATCGCCCGCTGTGGGACGCGCTGCGCGACTGCCGGCGCGTCATCGCCGCCGAGCAAGGCGTCCCGCCTTACGTGATCTTCCACGACGCGACGCTGCGCGAGATGAGCGAGCTGCGCCCCGCGTCCGAGCGCGAGCTTCTCGGCATCACCGGCGTCGGGCAAGCGAAGCTCGAGCGTTACGGCGAGCGCTTCCTCGACGTGATCCGCCGCTTCGGGTGATCGACGCGGCGCTTGCCTTTTCCGTGCAGTCGAACAAGATGAGCACAACACGGGCACCACACGGAGAAGAACGATGAAAAGCCCCCGAGAGCTTCTCGATCCCGAGCTCGTCGCGCCGCTCGACGGCTTCCTCGAGGCGACCGGAGGAGGATTCGATCTCGGCGACATTCCCCGCATGCGCGAGCTCGTCGACGGCATGATCGCCGCGCACAAGGCGGAAGCGCCGAAGATCGAAGGCGTCGAGACCGAGGACCGCCGCGCGCCGGGCTTCGACGGCGACCCCGAGGTCCCGGTGCGGGTCTACCGGCCGGCGGGCCGTGCCGAGCCGCTGCCTGCGGTCCTCTGGATGCACGGCGGAGGCTGGGTCCTCGGCAACATCGAGCTCGACGACGCGCTGACGGCGCAGCTCGCGAAGGACGTCGGGTGCGTCGTGGTGTCGGTCGACTACCGCCTCGCGCCGGAGCACCCTCACCCGGCCGCGCTCCACGACTGCTATGCCGCGCTGCGCTGGCTCGCGGCGCAAAGCGGCCCGCTCCGCGTGGACCCCGCACGGATCGCCGTCGGCGGCGCGAGCGCCGGCGGGAATCTTGCCGCGGGCCTCGCGCTTCTCGCGCGCGACCGCGGCGAGGTCCGCCCCGCGTTCCAGCTGCTCGTCTATCCGGCGCTCGACGATCGCACCGCGAAGCCCGCGAGCGCGGAGCTGCCGGACGCGCTGTTCTGGAGCCGCCAGAACGCGATCGACGCGTGGGCCGCGTACGTCGGCCGCCCGCCGGGCGCGAGCGACGTCCCGGCGTACGCCGCCCCGGCGCGCGCCCGGGACCTCTCCGGGCTGCCGCCCGCGTACATCCCGGTGGGCTCGATCGACGCGTTCCTCGACGAGAACATCGACTACGCGCGCCGCCTCATCGACGCGGGCGTGCCGACCGAGCTCCATGTCTATCCCGGCGCGTTCCATGCGTTCGACGTGTTCGGGCCGGAGGCGAAGATCTCGCAGCAGTTCGTCGCGGACCGCAACGCCGTGCTGCGGCGCGTGCTGCGCGCCTGAGCGCGTCTACCAGCGCCCGCGCCGCAGCGCCTCCTCGATCCGCGCGCTCCATTCGCGCTGCGCGGCGCGCTGCGTGCCGTGCGCGGTCTCCGCGTCGTAGCGCTCCTGCACGTCGCGAAGGTCGGCCCAGACCCGATCGCGGACCTCGGCGACGATCGCGGCCGCACGGGCCTGAATCGCCTCCATCGCCGCACCGCTGGGGCACCGGCGCTCGTCGCCGACGAGGCCGCGCGCCTCCCGATCGGGGATCATCTTGTGAACCTGCGTGATGTCGAAGTGCCCCTGCTCGTGCTCGAGGACCTCCGCGGTGCGTTGGCCGGGCTTCACCCACGAGGCGGAAGGCTCGAACGTCGCAAGCGTTTCGATGCTCGTGATCACGAACGTGCAGCGTCGATCCTGCCGAACCTCGAGCTCGTACCCGAGCGTGAGCGACGACGACGTGGAAGCCGCGGTGCGCGGCGGCGCGTCCGGATCCACGGGACCGCGAAAGTCCGACCACACGAGCGGCCGGCCGGCGCTCCAAACGATCACGTCGGTCTGCTGCGCAACGGCCGCCCCGGCGCAGCACAAGATCCACGCGAGGAAGGAAAGCCGAGCGCCGCTCGTCAGAGCGTGGCGCCTAAAAAATAGTCGAGCCCGGCCGAGTCGCATTGCGCGCGAGGATACGGTATTTTCTCGCTCGGGTTCAGTCGCACGGTCGCACCATGAAACGATTTCTCGGCTGCCTCGGCCTGATCGCGGTCGCCGGGGTGTTCTCGGCGCCGGTATCGGCGCAATGGCCCGCCTATCCCACGCCGAACGTCCCCCGCACGGCGGACGGTGAGCCCGATCTCGAAGGGCCGGTGCCGCGGATGCCGAACGGCAAGCCGGATCTCTCGGGCATCTGGGAGAACGAACGCGGGTCGAGGGACGAGGAGCCCCCGCCCGGCACGCCGCCGCGCGCCACGTTCTTCAATCTCGGCGCGAACATGGAGGGCGGGCAGCTGCCGTACCTCGACTGGGCCCGGGAGCTGCGCGACGAGCGGGTCGCGAACGACAGCAAGGACAACCCGGACGCGCACTGCCTGCCGATGGGTCTGATGCAGCTCCACATGCATCCGCAGCCGCGCAAGATCATCCAGACCGACGATCTCATCGTCATCCTCTACGAGGGCAATTCCGGTATCCGGCAAATCTTTCTCGACGGCCGGCCGCTCCCGCCGCCCGACGTTCTGCCGTGGTGGTACGGATATTCCGTCGGTCACTGGGAAGGCGACACGCTCGTCGTCGAGACCGTGAGGCTCAAGGATCTCGGTTGGCTCGACGTGAACGGCAGCCCGATCACGAGCGAGGGCCGCATGATCGAGCGTTTCACGCGCCCCGACTACGGCCATCTTCACATCGACGTCACGATCGTCGACCCGAAGGCCTACTCGGAGCCGTTCACCGTGCGCGTGAACCAGCGGATCATGCTCGACACCGAGCTGATCGAGTTCATTTGCAACGAGAACGAGAAGTCGTCGCAGCACTACGATCCGTAGCAAGTCCGGCTTTGGAAATCTTGAAGCACGTGCCGTGCGCGGCCGGAGGTCGGCACCGTCACGAAGATCGAGTGGTTGAATCCGCATGCCCGCTTCTACGTCGACGCAAACGCCGAGGACGGCCGGGCGGTGAGCTGGGACTTCGAGCTCGCGAGCCCGAACACGCTGATGCGCCGCGGCTAGAAGCACGACACGCTGAAGCCCGGCGACCGGGTTACCGTTGAGGGATTCCGCGCCCGGAACGCACCGGAGGTCGCCAACGCGAGCAAGGTGACGCTCGGCGACGGCACGCGCGTCTTCTCGTCGCCCCGGGAGTGAGGCCCGTCGGGGGCCTGCCTTCGCGCGGTCCCGGGAGTGGGCCGCGGGGCTTGGCCTTCGCGTCGCCCCAGGTGGGGTCCACGGGATCTGGCCTTCGTGCGATCCCGGGTGAGGCCCATGGCGTCTAGCCTTCGCGCCGTCCCGGCGCCAGAGCCGACGCTCCGATCTTGCGCCGCGCGGCACGGCGTGACCGGAGCGGACAGCGGCACCGCTTTGTAGTACCGTCGGGCCATCCGGCGTATTTCGGCGCCGGTCGCGTCACCGCAGCTTGGAGGGTCGTTCGATGATCGATAAGTCACAGGCGCTCCGTATCGTTGCGCCGGCCGCGCTGTCGTTCGCGTGGCTTGCGGCTCCCGGCGTCGGGGCCGAGGAGATGAATCCGATAGAGATCGACGAGTGGGAGGTTCCGTTCGAGGGCCGCGCGCGGGATCCGTTCGCGGTCGGGCCGGACGAGGTCTGGTTCGTCGGGCAGCGCGGGCACTACCTCGCCCGCTTCACGCCGTCGACGGGCGAGTTCTTCAAACGCGACCTTGCGGACGAGCCCGGCCCGCACAACCTGATCGTCGGGTCGGACGGGATCGTCTGGTACAGCGGGAACCTGAAAGGCTACATCGGCCGATACGATCCGAAGACGGACGAGATCGAGATGATCGCGATGCCGAATCCGGCCGCGCGCGATCCGCATACCCTCGTCTTCGACGACGGCGAAGAGCACATCTGGTTCACCGTGCAGGGCGGCAACTTCGTCGGCCGGCTCACCGTCGCCGACCGCTCCGTCGATCTGATCGAGGTGCCGACGCCGCGGGCACGCCCCTACGGGATCAAGATCGCCGAGGACGGCACGCCGTGGATCGTGCTGCTCGGCACGAACAAGCTCGCGTCCGTGGATCCCGAGACCCTCGAGCTGACCGAGCACGTGATTCCCGCCGAAGGCGCGCGGCCGCGGCGGCTCGAGATCACGAGCGACGGACGCATCTGGTACGCCGACTTCGCGCGGGGGTACCTCGGCAGCTACGATCCGAAGACGGACGAATTCGCTGAATGGGCGCTGCCTTCCGGCGAAGATTCGCGGCCGTACGGCATGGCGTCGGACGAGCGCGATCGCGTCTGGGTCGTCGAGACGGGCGTCACGCCGAACCAGTTCGTCGGCTTCGACACGCGGACTGAGCAGGTCATCTCCGTGACCGAGATCCCGTCCGGCGGCGGCTCCGTGCGTCACATGTACTATCACATGCCGTCGGCCAGCATCTGGTTCGGAACCGACGAGGAGACGCTCGCACGCGCCGTCGTCGGCAGCGAATAGCGCAGGCTGCACCGACCGTGACATCGTCGTCCGCCGCGCCGGCGGCGGCAATCGCCGCCGCCGCGCTTGCCTGCCCCGCGCTCGCCGCCGCGTTTCCGGACGGCCCGCCTTGGGAGGTCGCCGGGAACGAAGGCTGCGTGCAGTGCCACTTCGACGCGCCGGCGACCGAAGACTCCGAGGCGCTGAGCCTCGCGGGACTCCCTTCAGAGGTGACGCCGGGATCGCACTACCGGCTCACCGTGCGATTGACCGCACCGGAGATGGCGATCGCCGGGTTTCTGCTTTCCGCATGGCACGAAGCGGCGCCGCCGGCAACCGGCGACGCCGAGTCTCCCGCCCAGCACGACGGCGCCGGTGCTTTCGCTGCGCTCGATGCCAAGACGACCGCGAACGGCGCGCAGGTGCGATCGACGGAAGCCGGTTCCGTCGTCGAGACGCCGGGCGTCGCCGAGTGGTCCGTGGAGTGGACCGCCCCGACAACGATCGACGGTCCGATCGTCGTCGAGCTCTGGGCGAACGCCGGGAACAACGACCAGTCTCCGTTCGGGGACGCCACGCATCGCCGCGTGTGGACGATTCGACCGGCGCCCGCGGGCGCGCCGCGATATTGAAGTCGCCAGAATCTCGCGAAGAACGCGAACGACCTCTGCGGGCGATACGGTGAATTGTCTATCCGGTCCATCCGGCTGTTACGCGCCATGATTAGCCACGTCGACATCCGAGCGGCCGTATTCGACGTTGACGGCGTCATTGTGCGGTCGCGGTTCCGAACGGAGCTTGCGAGAGTTCTTGGAATGACGGCGGAAGAAACCCAGCCGTTCTTCACTGGCCCATTCGTCGAGTGTCTCCTGGGGAAAGCAGACCTCCGCGACAAGTTGCCACAGTATTTGGAAGCCTGGAAGTGGTCAGGAACCGTGGATGAATTTCTGAAGTTCTGGTTCGAGTCAGACTCTGATCTTGATTCACCCTGCTTGAAGTTCATCGAGAAGCTCCGCGCAAATGGCTTTCGCTGCTATCTCGCCTCAACGCAGGAGCAACACAGGGCAGCGTATCTCGAGTCACAAATGGGCTTGGGGAATCGCTTCGATGGAAGCTTCTTTTCATGCCGTGTTGGACTAAGGAAGCCGGATCCGGCGTACTTTCGGCTCGTGCAGAGCAGAATCGGCGTGGAGCCAGAGCAAATTCTCTTTCTGGATGACCGCGAGGCGAATGTCGTCGCCGCAGAAGGAGTGGGCTGGCACGCAATGCAGTTCAGGAGGGGCGATGCTCTTGATGGTATTGCAGCGCAGTTCGACTTGCTGTCGCATGGCGCCTAACAAGTCGCTGAAGAGAGCCGCTACAAATCGAGTGGAACTCGCCGAGGGGAGTATTCTGCGTTTTCGATTCGACGGACCTACCTATCCAGACGTCACGGAACTTGAAGGAATTAGTGGTCCAGGGGACAGCGGCGGGCCTGCGTATCTCGTCCGTGACGGGCTGTTGTTCGTCGTTGGCGTAAGCTCGGCGCAGAGCGCGCGTCCAACAGGCGGGCTGCGCGGGCGCTATGGCGTGCTCGAGTACTACCCTCGCGTCTCCTACTTTGCGGACCGGATTCAATCAACGGTCGCGTCTGATCCTAACTAGTCGAGGCGCATGACGACGCGATGCAGCCGGACAAAGTCAACTCAACGGACCTTGTTCTTCGTTAACGATCCGAGCGCTCACTCAGCTTCTACGTTCCCTGGCGACGATGAAGATCGATTATAAGAGGGAGTTGAGTGCGCTCTACCGGCCGGCGGCCCAAAAGATCGTCGAAGTGGATGTCCCCGAGATGAGCTTTCTAATGGTCGATGGCCAAGGTAGCCCGGGTGCGTCCGAAAGCTTTGCAGAAGCCATCGAAGCGCTGTTTTCTGTCGCTTACACTCTGAAGTTCATGGTGAAGAACGAAACGCATGGCATCGATTACGTCGTGATGCCCCTCGAAGGACTCTGGTGGGCGAATGACATGAGCGCCTTTGTCCAAGGAGATAGGGACAACTGGAAGTGGACGTTACTGATAATGCAGCCGGATATCGTTTCCGAAGGTCTTGTCGAGAAGGCGATCTCCAGAGTTCGCAAGAAGAAGGCCCCCGCCGGACTAGCGCGAGTGCGATTCGAGCGCTTTAAGGAAGGCAAGGCAGCACAATGTCTGCATGTCGGGTCCTTTGCCGACGAAGGTCCTGCTGTAGAGGCGCTACATGAATTCATCTCGGCCTCCGGGCGGCAGTTGTCGGGTAAACATCATGAAATTTATCTGAGCGATTTCAGGAGGACTTCGCCGGAGAAGCTAGGGACCGTGATACGGCAGCCATTTTCAGAGCGCACCTAGAGGTACTGGAGGCGCTGCAAAACAACCGAATGCCGCCGCCGCGATTTGGTCAGCTGCGTTCGCGCGGCGCGTAGCTCTGTGCAACAGCGACAGCGGTGAGACGCGAGGCTAAATGACCTTCCCATACATCACAGACGTCGCGAACGCCGTGCTGGGCACACAATGGCATCTGCCGTTGCCGACGTTCGGGTTGCTGGTTGCAGCGGCGATACTATCGGCGGCTCTTGTTGCTCGGCGGGAGGTACTCAGGCAGGAGTCGCTCGGCAGCCTTGCCCGGGCGACGCACACCATCGTTTTGGATCTCGCCGGCGTCGCCGCGATTGCGGGCATCGTCGGGGCTCGAGTTTTCTACATTTTCGATCACTCGAGTGAATTCAGTGCTGACCCGCTAGCGATGATCTTCAGCCGAGGGGGGTTCTCGATATATGGGGGCATCTGCTTCGGCGCCGTTGCCGGGATTTCGTTCCTGAAGGTGCGCGGAATCCCTATAGCACCAATGTTGGATGCCGTGGCTCCGGCCATGATGCTGGGCTACGGGATTGGTCGAATCGGGTGTCAGCTCGCGGGAGACGGGGATTGGGGTATCCCGGCGAACATGGCGCTGAAACCCGACTGGCTTCCCGATTGGCTATGGACGTCGAACACGACATGCTCGGCGTCTATCTCACTCAGGCCGAGATGATCTCGCTGATTCTGATCGTGGCGGGATCCGTCGGTGTGCTCCTTTGCTGGCGCGGGCGGAGGCTATGGGTCAAGGCACTCTTTGCTGCCGGCGTTTCGGCAGCGCTGTCCGCATGCGTGCCCATATAGAAGGCTGTAGTTGCACGGAAACGCAGTCATGACGGAGCTGGTCTTTCGCTCGAAGGTCGACGCGTGGCTCAAAGTCGTGTTCGTTGGCACGGCCGTCACGGCGGTAACCGGGGTCGTGGTCGCGGCGGTTTTCGCAGGTCCGCTCGCGTTCGTTGCGATTCCACTTCTCATTGTTCCGGTCGGTTTGCCCGTCTGGATGCTGCGCGCCACGTACTACACTTTGACGGATTCATATCTCGCTGTTCGGTGCGGACCTTTCGGTTGGCGAGTTCCGCTGCATCAAGTCCGTTCCGTCACGCCCACTCGCAATCCGCTGTCGAGTCCTGCGCTCTCGTTCGACCGATTGCGAATCGACTACGGCCGCGGCAGCTCGATCATGATTTCGCCGCAGGACAAGGAGCTGTTTGTCCGCGAGCTCAACGCTCGTCGCGCGAGCAAAAGTCAACCTAGCCGCTCCCCCACTCAGGGTGCGACGTCGAGTCGTTCGACAGGGCGAGCGAGCGCGTGAGCGGCCGCGCGACATAGGCGACACTTCGGTCGGCCCTCACGAATCGGTTGCCCGCCCGCGGGCATTCGATGATAATGCACCGCTCTTAATCGTTACCGCTTCCCGATGTCCCGCTCCACGATCGATGCACGACGTCTCCAGGCCGGCCGCGGCGCGGCCGCGCTCGTCGTCGTCTCGCTCGTGCTCGTACTCGTACGAGCACTCGGTGCAGCGCGCCCGCGGGACTGACGGCTAGAACATCAGCGAATCATCAACCCCGCCGGCGTGAGCCGAGCGGGGTTTTTTCGTTGTGCATCGGTCCCCTCGGCTCGCGTCCGGCCTCGACGAGGAGCCGACATGGAATCCTTGACCGGAGCGGAAATCATCGCTCGACTGCTCGAGCGCCAAGGCGTCGCGGTCGTCGCCGGAATACCCGGCGGCGCGATCCTGCCGACTTACGACGCGCTGTCGCGATCGACGTCCATCCGTCACGTGCTCGCGAGGCACGAGCAGGGCGCGGGCTTCATCGCCCACGGCGTCGCGCGCGCGACGGGCAAGCCCGGCGTCGCGCTCGCCTCCTCCGGCCCCGGTGCCACGAACCTTCTGACCGCGATCGCCGACGCGAAGCTCGACTCGATCCCGCTGGTCGCGATCACGGGCCAGGTGCCCCGTGCGCTGATCGGCACCGACGCGTTCCAGGAGGTCGACACGTTCGGGCTCTCGATCCCGGTCGCGAAGCACGGCTTCCTCGTGCGCTCGGCCGCGGAGCTGCTCGACGTCGTGCCCCGAGCCTTCGCGATCGCCTCGTCCGGGCGCCCCGGTCCCGTCGTGATCGACGTGCCGAGGGACGTGCAGACGGAGCGCGCCGCCGTCGCGGAATGGTCTGCGCCCGGCGGGCCCGGTCCGCTGCCGCCGCTCGACGACGACGCGATCGAGCGGGCCGCGGCGATGATCGACGCAGCCGCGCGCCCGATCCTCTATCTCGGCGGAGGCGTCATTCAGTCGGGCGCCGCGGGGACGGCCGTCGAGCTTGCCGATAAGATCGGCGCACCGGCGGTGACGACCTTGACGGCGCTCGGCGCGATTCCGACTCGGCATCCGCTGTCGCTCGGCATGCTCGGGATGCACGGCGCGCGCTGCACGAACATGGCGCTCGACGAATGCGACCTGCTGATTGCCGCGGGCGCCCGGTTCGACGACCGCGCGACCGGCAAGGCGGCAACGTTCTGCTCGGGCGCGAAAGTCATCCACATCGACATCGATCCCTCGGAGCTCGGCAAGATCAGACCGCCGGAGATCGGGATCGCGGACGACGTAGGCCGCGTGCTGCGCGCGATCGCCGGCCGCGTCGCGCGCCGGCGGCGCAGCGCGTGGCTCGCCCGGGTGGCAGCCCTGAAGGCCGACTTTCCGCTGCGGATGCCGGGCCGCGACGACCTTCGCCGGCCGTACGGCCTCGTCGCCGCGGTCGCGCAATGCCTCGACGACGGCGCGATCGTCACGACGGACGTCGGCCAGCATCAGATGTGGGTCGCGCAATCGTTCCCGTTCGCGCGGCCGCGGCAATGGCTCACCTCCGGCGGCCTCGGCACGATGGGCTTCGGGCTTCCGGCCGCGATCGGCGCGGCGCTCGCGGAGCCGGAGCGCAAGGTCGTGTGCTTCTCCGGCGACGGCTCTATCCTGATGAATCTTCAGGAGCTCGCGACCGCCGCGGAAGAGCAGGCGAACGTGAAGATCGTGCTGATGAACAACCGCGCGCTCGGCCTCGTGCATCAGCAACAGAGCCTGTTCTACGAAGGCCGCAGCATCGCCGCGAAGTTCGGCGCCACGCCGGATTTCGTGAAGATCGCCGAGGCCTTCGGCGTGCACGGGGTGGATCTCGATTATGCGGCGGATCCGAGGCTTGCCCTGGCGGCCGCGCTCGCGGCGCCCGGCCCCTGTCTGATCCATGCGAGCATCGATACCGACGAGCGCGTCTTTCCGATGGTGCCGCCCGGCGCGGCGAATCGCGAGATGATCGAAGGATGAGCGACGCAGAGCTCGATGCCACCGCCCGCCTCGACCGGCCGGTCGACGACCACGACGACCATGTGCTCGGTGCGGCCAACGCTCCGATCACGCTCGTCGAGTACGGGAGCTACGACTGCCCCCATTGCCGCGCGGCCAACGAGCGCATCGCCGAGGTCCGCACGCAGCTCGGCAGCCGCCTGCGCTACGTGTTTCGGCATCGGCCGATCCCGGGCAGCGCGATCGCGCGGCGGGCCGCGGAGCTGGTCGAGACCGCGCGGACGCCCGAGCAGTTCTGGGATGCGCACGTCACGCTGATGACCCGCTCGGAGACGCTGACCGACGACGACCTCCGCGTCGTCGCGGAGAGGCTCGGCGCGGCGCACGACGGGGCGCTGCACGTGCCGCAGATCGCGAAGGCGCGCGTCGATCGCGACATCGCGAGCGCGCAGGCGAGCGGCGTGCGCTACACGCCGACGTTCTTCATCAACGGCCATCGCTATGACGGGGCTTGGGACGAAAGCTCCTTCACCGACGCGATGCTCGGCACGCTCGGCTATCGCGTCCGCAGGGCCGCGCTCGACTTTGCGCGGTGGGCGCCGGCCGCCGGCCTCCTGCTGCTGCTCGCCACCGTGCTCGCGCTCGCGATCGCGAATTCCGCTCTCGGCGACGACTTCGAGGCCTTTTGGCAAACGCCGTTCGGCTTCACGGTCGGCGACTCGTCGTTCGCGATGTCGATCCGCGACTGGGTGAACGATGCCGTGCTCTCCGTCTTCTTCCTCGTCGTCGGCCTCGAGATCAAGCGCGAGCTGACGGTCGGGCACCTCGCTTCGCGCGCGTCCGCGGCGCTGCCGATCGCCGCATCGATCGGCGGGATGATCTTGCCGGCCGTGCTCTATCTGCTCGCGATCCCGACGGGCGACTGGAGTCGAGGCTGGGGCGTGCCGATGGCCACCGACACGGCCTTCGCGGTCGCGGTCATCGCGCTGCTCGGCAGCCGGGCGCCGATCGAGCTCCGGATCTTTCTGACGGCGGCGGCCATCGTCGACGACATCGGCGCGATTCTCGTCGTCGCCCTCTTCTACTCCACCGACCTGCAGCCGCTCTTTCTGTCGGCCGCGGCCCTGCTCACGGCGCTGCTCGTGCTGCTGAATCGTTCCGGCGTCTATTGGGTTTCGCCCTATCTCGCGATCGGCGCCGTGCTTTGGGCGGCCGTGCATGCCGCCGGGCTGCACGCTTCGCTCGCCGGCGTGATTCTCGCGGCATGCATTCCGACGCGTCCGCCGCCGGACTACAAGACGCTCGCGATGCAGGCCGACTCGATTCTGACGGAGGAAGCGCGCCATCGCGGCGAGCAGCTTCGGTTCGGCCCTTCCGGGCCGGCGCTTCGCGCTCTCGATGCGATCCACGACCGGCTGCTGAGCCCGGCCGACCGACTGCTGCGAAACGCAGCACCGCGCTCGAGCTTCGTCGTGCTGCCGCTCTTCGCGCTCGCGAACGCCGGCGTCGCCTTGTCGGGCGACGTGGTTGCGCGCCACGAAGGGCTGATGCTCGCGATCGTCCTCGGTCTCGTGGTCGGTAAGCCCGCCGGCTTCGTGCTGTTCTCGGCGGCCGCCGTGCGCATCGGCCTCGCGGCGAAGCCGAGCGCCTACACGTGGCGGCAGCTCGCCGGCGCGGGCGCGCTGGCCGGCATCGGGTTCACGATGTCGCTCTTCATCGCCGGGGAGGCTTACCCCGCCGCGAGCGACTTCACGGCCGCGAAGATCGCCGTGTTCACCGCGTCCGGCCTCTCGGCCGCGATCGGCACGCTGCTGCTCTGGCGCGCGTCCGCCGACGTCGAGGAAAAGGAGCGCGTCGCGGTCGGCGCGAGCTGACCGGCAGTTGGAGCGGCGGCGCGATCACGTGAGCAGACAAGCGGCGACGCGATCTCGTCGAGCCGACGCGCTCCGCGCGCGGCTCACCACTGCCGCACGCGGCCGGTGTCGACGTGCACGAAATCCGAATCCGGATAGAAGCCCACGCCGCCGGCCTTCATCGCGAGCGCTTCGGCGCGCAGCCGCGAAGTGCGCACGCCCGTCAGGCGCACGTCGATCGCCTTGCCTTCCATGTGCAGGCTGCGCTTCGCGACGCCGCCGCCTCGCGTCCTGCGCAGCATCTCGTTCGTCTTCGGCGAGCGATAGCCGGAGATGATCTCGTAAGTCCCGCGCCCGCCGGTGCGCGCGCGCAGCGCATACAACGCGTCGAGCAGCGCCGGGTCGATCGGATGCACGTCGCCGGTGCGGAAATCCCGGAGGAAGCGGCTGATCTCCCGCAAAGCCTCGGGGATGTGGACGCCGTTCGCCGAGTACGTGATGCGCAGCCGCTCGCGCGTATGCGTATGATACAGCGCGAGCGTTCGGGCCTCGGTTGCCCGCGCCGGCGGAACGAGCGCGAGAGCGGCCGCGGACGCTGCGCCCGCGAGCAACGCGCGGCGCCCGATCACGCGGCGCTCGGAAAGGTCGGGACAATGACGGCACATCGATCCGATACCTCCCTCGGCGATCTTCGGGCCTCGCCCCGTGCAGCTCATCGTCCGCGCAAGCGCGCCCGCTTCGCAAGCCCGTCCTCCCGCGGGCCGGGGCTCGGCGGCGTGCTGCTCGCCACGTGGGCGCTGCTCGGAGGGCCGGGCGCGCATGCGCAGAGCGACCCGTCGGAGCCGCTGCGGCTGCGCGTGGAAGCGCTTGCGGTCGAGCCGAGGATCGACGGCGTGCCGGTCGCCGACGCGAATTTCCTGATTCGCTTCTACGAGCGGCGCAGGTTTCGTCCGGCCTGGAACGGCGAAAAGCTAGACGAGCTCCTCCGTGTGCTCGACGCGAGCGTCGACCACGGGCTCGACCCGGCCGATTACCACGTGGCTTTGATACGCCGGCACCGGTACCGGCCGGAAGACGAGCTGCCCGCCCGGACCGATCTGCATCTCGAGCTCCTCGCGACGGATGCGCTCGCGCGTTATGCGTTTCATCTGCATTTCGGCAAGGTCGACCCGCAATCGATCGAGCCGACGTGGAACTTCACACGCACGCTCGAAGGCATCGACGCCGTGAGCGCCTTGCAGAACCTGATCGACGCGCCGGACATGGCCGTCGCGCTCCGCGCGCTCGCCCCTCAGGAGGAGCGCTACGCGGCACTGATGAGCGCGCTCGCCGACTATCGCGCGATCGCTCGGTCAGGCGGCTGGGATCCGCTCACCGACGGGGAAACGTTGCGCGAGGGCATGCGCTCGCCGGCCGTTGCGGCGCTTGCCCGCCGCCTGGCCGCCGAGGGCTACTTTCCGAAGGAGGAAGCGGCCCGGGGTGCGGAAGTGTTCGACGCACGCCTGCGGGAGGCGCTCGAGAAATTCCAGCGGCTGCACGGGCTCGAAGTCGACGGTGCCGCGGGTCCGCGCACGCGCGCCGCGTTGAACGTGCCGGTGGAAGCGCGCATCGATCAGCTGCGCGTGAACCTCGAGCGCGTGCGCTGGATCTTTCGCGACCTGGAGCCGCGCTACATCGTCGCCAACGTCGCACGTTTTCAAGTGTCGCTGATCGAGAACGATCGGCAGGTGTGGACCACCCGCGCGGTCGTCGGGCGGCCCTATCGGCAGACGCCGATGTTCCGCGCGCGCATGACCTATCTGGTGCTCAATCCCTCGTGGACCGTGCCGCCCGGCATTCTGCGCAACGATCTGCTGCCGGAAATTCGCCGCGATCGCACGGCGCTTGCGAAGCGCAACATGGTCGTGCTGGACACGTCCGGAAACATGGTGGATCCGGAGCAGGTCGATTGGAACGCGCGTAATTTTCCGTACATCCTGCGACAGCTGCCCGGCCCGGACAACGCGCTCGGCCAGGTCAAGTACATGTTCCCGAATCCGTACCACGTGTACATGCACGACACGCCGTCGCGCGAGCTCTTCGCGCGATCGGATCGCACCTTCAGCTCCGGTTGCATACGCCTCGAGAACCCGCTGGAGCTCGCGGAGCTGCTGCTCCGGGAGAGCGGCGAGTGGGACCGCGCCGCGATCGACCGCGTGCTCGCGGACGGACGCTCGCGCACGATCACGCTGCCGCGCCCGTTGACCGTGCTGCTGACTTACGCGACCGTCGTCCCCGAGGACGGAGAGCTCTACCTGCTGCCCGACGTTTACGGCCGCGACGGCCGCGTGCTCGAGGCGCTCGAGGAGGAATTTCGCTTCGTTCCACCCGCGGGCTACGAGGCGTCGCTCGCGCCCTCCGCGCCGTGAGACGCGCCCCGTGCCTTCGAGAAGAGAGAGGATGAACATGCGACGAACACGGCGCCGCTTTGCACTCGAGCTCCTGGGATGCGCGGGCTGGTCCGCGATGCTCGCGGCCGGCGCGCCGGTCCGCTTCGCTTTCGGGCAGGACGCACGGGGGGCGAACGGCCGATCCGATCGGCTGATCCTGCTCGGCACGCAAGGCGGACCGAACTACCGGCCGGAGCGCGGCGAGACGGCGAGCGCCGTCGTCGTCGACGGCATACCGTATCTCGTCGACTGCGGCTACGGCACGCTCGGCGCGCTGATCGAAAGCGGGCTCGGATATCTCGGCGTCGCGCAGATCTTTCTCACGCACCTGCACGACGATCACACCGCGGATCTCGCAGCGCTGCTCGGCCGGCAGTGGACGGGCGGACGGGTCGAGCCGACGACCGTCCACGGCCCGTTCGGGACACGCGCGCTCGTCGACGCGGCGATCGAGTTCGGCGCGGCGAACGCCGCGATTCGGCTCCTCGACGAGGATCGAAGCGTGCAGCCGCGCGACCTTTTCCGCGCCGTCGAGGTGGAAGCCTCGCGCGCGCCGGTGGACGTCTTCGAGGACGAGCGCGTCGCGGTCACGGCCGCGGAGAACACGCATTTCCCGGAGAGCGCCCGCGAGAGGATGCCTTATCGCTCGATCGCGTATCGTTTCGAGACCCCGTCGCGTTCCATCGTGTTCGCGGGCGACACGGCCTACTCGGAAGCGCTCGTGACGCTCGCGCGCGGCGCCGACGTGCTCGTCTGCGAGACGATCGACATCGCGGCCCAGCGCCGCGCGTTCGACGCGAAGGTCGCCGCAGGCGCGTATGCCGACAACCCCGAAGGCATCTGGCAGCATATCGTCGAGACGCACTCGAGCACGGAGGACGTCGGCCGCATGGCCGACGAGGCCGGCGTGCGGATGCTGGTGCTGAATCACCTCGTCCCCGGCGCGCTCTCCGACTTGCCGGACGAGGCTTACATCGCGGGCGTGCGCAAGCAGTTCGCCGGCGAGGTCGTCGTGGGCCGGGACTTCATGGAGCTTTGAGCGCTCGCGAGCCCGCCGCGCGGGCGCGCGTCGACGCCGAGTCTCATGCGGCCGTCGAATCCAAGAACCCGTTGCGCCGCCACGCGCGCTCGAGCTTCGGTATCTTCTCGGCCGCGCCGGTGATCGCGGCGAGCTTCGGCGTGTGCTCCGCGAACCACGGCGGCCGCGGGCGCCAGTGGGTCATCGTGCATACGTAGAGGTCGAGCGCGGAGAAGCGCTCGCCGAGAAACCACGGCGCGGACGCCTCCCCTTCCAGGATTGCATAGAGCCTCTTCGCGTAGTCGTCGACGGCGCGGCGAAAGTCCTGCGCGGCGGCCTCGCGATGCACGAAGCGCGACGGGTCGTCCGCATACGTGTACGTCGGGTAGACGTTCGCGACGAGAAAGATCAGCCAGCGAAGAAACCGCGGCCGCTCGGGCTCGCCGGCCGCCGGGACTAGCGATGCGTCGCCGGCGACGTCGGCGAGGTGCAGCGTGATCGCCGCGCTCTCGGTCATGACCGTGCCGTCGGCGAGCACGAGCGTCGGCACTTGCGCGAGCGGGTTGAATCCGCCCACGCGCTGTCGCGCGGCTTCCGACTGGAAGAGATCCCCGACCGCTTCGAAGTCGTAGTCGAACCCGTACCAGTCGAGCTGCGCTTCGACGATGGCGGAGCCGAAACTCGGCTCGCCGAGGAGTTTCAAACGCTTCATTCGATCGTCGCCTTCCGGCCTTCGAGGCCCTATCATGAGTGAAGGCGGGGCCGCCGGGAAGCGCCCTTGTTAAGGAGCCATGCCGCAAGCCAAGCAACCGCGGATCAAGCTGAAGCGCGCGTATGACGAGCCGGCGCGCTCCGACGGCAAGCGGGTCCTCGTCGACCGCGTCTGGCCGCGGGGCGTGAGCAAGGAAGACGCGGCGCTCGAATGCTGGCTGAAAGACGTCGCGCCGAGCGCCGAGCTTCGCAAGTGGTTCGGCCACGACCCGGCGAGGTGGGAGACGTTCCGCAAGCGTTACGAGGCGGAGCTCGCGGCCAATCCGGAGCCGTTCGAGCAGCTCGTGGCGCTCGCACGGAGCGGCACGATCACTCTGGTCTTCGGCGCGCGCGACGAGCGGCACAACAACGCCGTCGTGCTGAAGGATTTGCTCGAGCGCCGTTTGAGCCGCTCGAAGTAGGGGCGACGAAAGCGACGGGAGCCGGCCGCCGCGCCTTGACCGCTTTCCGCCCTTGCGGGAAAAATGCGCCATTCCGAGCGTCGAGAGCCCCGCCCCATATTTTCGTCTAGAACATTAATAAAGACGCTCAACCGAAGGTTTTTCAATTAAAAATCACGGGTACGGAGAAGGCCAATGAAGTCACTGCTCCATCGTCACCGAATCGACCGCCGCACGTTCGTCGGCTCCACGATCGCCGGTGCCGGAATGCTCGCGGCCGGCCCCTTCGGCACGGTTTGGGCGCAGGACATCCGCGGCGCGAGCCGAAGCCGCGTCGTCGAAACGACGGCCGGTCGGATCCAGGGCGTCGTGCTCGACGGGGGCGTGAACGCCTTCTACGGCGTGCCGTACGGCGCGTCGACCGGCGGCGAGAATCGCTTCATGCCGCCGAAGCCGCCGGTCCCGTGGAGCGGCGTGCGCGAGACCACGACGGTCGGGCATCGCTCGCCGCAGGATTTCGCGGGCCCGATCTCCGAGGTCTTCGCGCTCGATCGGCGCGAGCCGATGGGCGAGGATTGCCTGAACCTGAACGTCTTCACTCCGGCCCTCGGCCGCGGCGATCGCCCGGTCATGGTGTGGCTGCACGGCGGCGGCTACTCGAGCGGCTCCGGCAACTGGCTCCTGTACGACGGCGCGCGCCTCGCCCGTCGGCAGGACGTGGTCGTGGTCCCGGTCACGCACCGGCTGAACGTGTTCGGCTATCTGTATCTCGAGGAGATCGGAGGCGAGGAATTCGCCGGCGCGAGCAACGTCGGCATGCTCGACATCGTCGCCGCGCTCGAATGGGTGCGCGACAACATCGAGCAGTTCGGCGGCGACCCGGGCAACGTCACGATCTTCGGCCAGTCGGGCGGCGGCGGGAAGGTCAGCGCGCTGATGGGCATGCCGGCCGCGCAGGGTCTCTTCCATCGCGCGATCGCGATGAGCGGCGCGCTCGTCGAAGGCGTGTCGAAGGACGCCGCGACCGAGACGGCGGAGCGGTTCATCGCGGCGCTCGGCGTCGCCGACGCCGCGGCGATGCGGCAGCTGCCGATGGAGCGCCTACGCGACGTCATGGCCGAGACGCGCGGGCTCCGGCTGTCCCCCACCGTGGACGGGCGCACGCTGCCGGCCGGACCGTGGTCGCCGGGCGCGCCCGCGATGTCGGCGAGTGTGCCGATGATGTTCGGCACCACGGAGCACGAGGTGAACTTCATCCCGACGACGCCGCTCGAGCCGATGGAGGACGACGCGCTGCTGGCGAACGTGAAGCGCGCCACGGGCGCCGACGACGCGGCCGCGCGCGATCTGATCGCGCTCTATCGCAAAGGGCGGCCGGGCATCGGCAACACCGAGCTTTATCAGATCCTCGCGTCGGACAACTCCTTCCGCGTCGGCGTCATCACCGAGGCCGAGCGTAAAGCCGCTCAAGGGCGCGCGCCCGCGTACATGTACTACTTCACGTGGGAATCGCCGGTCCGGGAAGGGAAGCTGCGCGCTTACCATTGCCTCGACATTCCGTTCGCGTTCGACAACGTCGAGATCGCGGCGTCGATGACGGGCGCCGGCCAGGACCGCTACGCTCTCGCGACGAAGGTCAGCTCGGCCTTTGCGAGCTTCGCGCGCACGGGCAACCCCGCCACCGACGAGCTGCCGGAGTGGCCGGCGTTCGACCTCGAGCGGCGCGCGACGATGATTTTCGACAACGAGTGCCGAGTCGTCGACGACCCGCACGGCGCCGAGCGCGAGGCGCTCGCGGCGCTGCGCGCGGAGCGGGAGAGCTGAGAAGGGACGGGCGTCAGCTCGCGAGCTTGAACACGCGCTCGGCGTTGCGCCGATAGAGTGCGACCTTCTCCGCGTCGCTGATCGGGAGGTTGTCGGTCACCGCGACCTCTTCCGGCACGTATTGGTACGGATAGTCCATCGCGTAGAGCACGCGGTCGGCGCCGAGCACCTGCCGTGCGTAAAGGATCGGCGGCTCCCAAGCCATGCCGCTCGTCGTCACGAAGAAGTTTTCCTTCATGTAGTCGCTCGGCTTCTTTCGAAGCGGCTTCACCTTCTCGTAGCGGCCCGTCTGAACGATGCCGCGGTGGAAGAAGTCGATGCGGAAGAGCCAGTAGGGAATCCCTTCTCCCAGATGGCCGACGACGATCTTGAGCTTGGGGAAGCGGTCGAAGACGCCGCTGACGATCAGCCGCAGCATGTGAAGGCCCGTTTCGACGGCGAAGCCGAATATCGCGCCGTCGAGTCCGCGCTCGAGGAACGGGCCGATCATCGACGCCGGCGGCGTCTGCGGATGGATGTAGACGGGAACGTCCAGAGCTTCGGCAGCGGCGAAAAGATCCCAAAAGCGCTCGTCGTCGAGATACTCGCCTTGCGTGTGCGAGTTCACGATCGCGCCCTTCATGCCGAGCCGCGTGACCGCCCGCTCGAGCTCGCGGGCGGCGTGCGCCGGATCGTGCGGTGCGACGGCGGCGAGCGCATGTAGCCGGCGCGGGTGGCGCGCCACCGCCTCGGCGAGCTCGTCGTTATAGACGACCGAAAGCGAGGCGGCCGTCGCCGCGTCGAAGATCTGCACGCCGGGCGCCGTGATCCCGACGATCTGCTCCGCGATGCCGCTCTCGTCCATGTCGCGGATGCGCCGCTCGCCGACGTCCTGGAGGCGCTCGACGATCGCATTCGTCCGCGGGCTGTCGTTGAACAGAAAGTAGCCCATCAGGCTGTTGAACCCGGGATCGGCGACGCTTCCGTCGCGGATCGCCCTCCGGTACCGCTCGATCAGGTCCGGCGGGGCGTAGGCCTCTTCGGCGGCGATGCGGTGAAAACGCTGCTTGTCGATGCTCGTCTCGGTCATGGCGGCCTCGTGATACGCGCGAAGAAGCGCTCGCGTCGTTTTTTGGTATTGTAGACTCCGCCGCGGGTCGATCGATGACGCCGAGATGCCGTTGACGAAGCTGGAGCATTACCTCGTGATCAGCGAGGACATCGAGGCCACGAGGCGCTTCTATTGCGACGGGCTCGGGATGCGCGTCGGCTTTCGCCCGCAGCTCGAGTTCGACGGGTATTGGCTCTACGTGGGCGACACGCCTTGCATTCACGTCGCGGAGCGACAGAGCTACGCCCGCTACACGGAGCGCATCGGCATTCCGATGTCCTCGGGCACGGGCGGAAGCGGCACCGTCGACCACGTCGCGTTCAATGCCACCGATTTCGACGAGACGGTGGCCCACCTCGAGCGCCTCGGCATCGCGGCTCGCAAGAATCTCCTCGACGACATCGGGCTGCGCCAGCTTTTCGTGCGCGACCCGAGCGGCGTCAAGGTGGAGCTCAACTTTCGGGTCCCGGTGCAATCCGGGAGAGGAGCGACGTGAACGCCACGGATTACGGATTCGTCGGCATCGGCCGCATGGGCGCGAACATGGCGAAGCGCTTGCTCGATGCCGGCTTCTCGCTGACCGTGCACGATACCTCCGAGCGGGCCGTCGAAGCGCTCGTCGCGCTCGGCGCCCGGGCAGCCGGATCGCCGGCCGAGACCGCGGCTGCCGCCGAAATCGTGTTCCTGAGCCTGCCGACGCCGGACGTCGTCCACGCCGTCGCGCTCGGGCCGAAAGGCTTGCACGAGAGCGGGCGCGCGAATCTCGTTTTCGATTGCTCCACGACCGGCCCGACGATGGCGCGCACCGTGGCGGCCGAGCTCGCGAAGAAGAACATCGGTTACGTCGATTGTCCGGTGAGCGGCGGCATCGCCGGCGCGAAGAACGGCACGCTCGCGGTCATGGTGTCGGGCCCGCGCGATGCGTTCGAGCGCGCCGAGCCCGCGATCAAACAGTTCGGCAAGCTCTTTTACGTCGGCGAGACGCCCGGCCAGGGCCAGGTCATGAAGCTCGCGAACAATCTGCTCGCGGCCGCGGCGCTCGTGCTTTCGTCCGAGGCGGTCGTCATGGGGGTCAAGGCGGGCCTCGACCCCGCGCAGATGCTCGACGTGATCAACGCCGGCAGCGGCCGCAACAGCGCCACGCAGGACAAGTTTCCGCGCGCGGTGCTCCCTCGCACGTTCGATTTCGGGTTCGCCACGGGGCTCTCGTACAAGGACGTGAAGCTCTGCATCCACGAAGCCGAGAACCTCGGCGTCCCGATGGTCGCGGGCAGCGCGGTGCTGCAAATGCTCGCCGTGACCCAGGCGCGCTTCGGCGCCGACTCGGACTTCACGTCGATCGCGCGCGTCGTCGAGGAGTGGGCCGGCGTCGAGATCAAGGGATCCGCGTAGCGGACCGGCGTCGGCTCGAGAGGACGCCTCGCCTTTCGTACCGTGGACGCGCTAGAGCTCTTCGAGAGCTTCCTGCAATCTTCGACCGGGGGGTGTGCGGCGTGCGCCGCGCGTACCTCGGCATGTAAGCTTCCGGGCGCCGGTCCGTCGAGACGATAAGGAACGAGCCATGAGACGATCTCTTCACGCCTGGTGCCGGCGCGTATGCGCCGGCCTCTCGTTGATGGCGTTCGCCGGCGGTGCGCTGGCGCAGGCGCCGCCGCAGTCCGTCAAGGTCGGCCTCATCGTCCCGCTCTCCGGGCCGTGGGCCCGCCAGGGGCAGGTGATGCGCGTCGGCGCCGCGATGGCCGTCGAGCACGTCAACGCGCGGGGCGGCATCGCGTCGCTCGGCGGCGCGAAGCTCGAGCTCGTCGTCGTCGACGCCGGCGACAGCGTCGAGCGTGCGAAGAACGCCGCGCAACGCATGGTCGCGGAGCATCCGGACATGGCCGGCGCATCGGGCGCCTACTTGAGCTCGTTCACGCTCGCGGTCTCGGAGGTCACCGAGCGCGCCGAGCTGCCGATGATCACGCTGTCGTACTCGGATCTGATCACCGATCGCGGTTTCCGCTACACCTTTCAGACTTCGCCGACCGGCGTGAGGCAGGCCGAGGCCGCGTTGCCGATCCTGCTCGAGCTCGCCGAGAGCGCGTCGGGCAAAAGGCCCGAGCGGATCGGCATCGTGATGGACAGCACCGCGGCGTCGGTCGCGTTCGTCAAGCCGATCAAGGAAGGCGGGATGCTGGAGCGGCTGGGCCTCGACCTCGTCGTCGACGAGGTCTTCACGCCGCCGCTCGCGAACGCGACGCCGCTGATCCAGCGCGTCCGGGCCACGCGGCCGGATCTTCTGCTGCTGCTGCCGACCGTCACCGCGGACGCGAAGCTCTTGCTCGAGAAGATGAGCGAATTCGGCCTGGGCCAGGGGCGCATCCCGACCGTCTCGAACGGCAGCGCGATGGGCGACCCGGATCTCGCCGCGAACATGCCGGCGGCGTTGCTCGAGGGGGTGATGTCGACGGTCGGGAACTGGAACGCGAAGGGGCTCGAGGACCTGAGCCGGGAATACGTCGAGCGCAGCGGCGAGCCGTGGATGACGCAGAACGCACTCTGCGCGTACGCGCACATCGCGCTGCTCGCGGAAGCGCTCGAAGCGGCGGGCGCGGCGGACCGCCAGGCCGTGGCCGAGGCGCTCCGGGCGATGGATCTCACCGACGGGCCGGCCCGTTTCTTTCCCGGCAACCGGGTACGCTTCGACGAGCGTGGGCGGCGCATCGATACGGAGCTTCTCGTGATCCAATGGCAGGACGGCATGCCGCTCACCGTCTACCCGCCCGAATCCGCGGTCGCGCAGCCGGTCTGGCCCAGCCGGTGACCGGCGAACGCACACATCAATCAGGAGAAAACGACGCATGAACGACGAACTGTTCGAACGCGGCCTCGCCGTCCGTAAATCGGTCCTCGGCAGCGAGTACGTCGAGAAGTCGCTCGCTTCCGCCGACGACTTCACGATGCCGCTTCAGCGCCTCGTGACCGAGTACTGCTGGGGCGCCGTGTGGGGCCGCGAGGAGCTGCCGAAGAAGATCCGCAGCCTAATCAACATCGCGCTGCTCTCCACGCTCAATCGGCACCAAGAGCTCAAGATTCACGTGAAAGGCGCGATCCGCAACGGCTGCACGAAGGAGGAGATCCGCGAAGTGCTGCTGCAGGTCGGCATCTACTCCGGCGTCCCGGCCGCCGTCGACTCGTTCCGGGTCGCGAAGGAGGCCCTCGCCGAGCTGGAAAAATGAAAAAAGGTGTCAGACACGATTTTGTCGAAAAAGGTGTCTGACACCATTTTTCGAAGCGAAACGTGATCCTCGCCGTCGCAGCGGGCATCGCGCTCGCCGCGTGGCTCGCGGTGCTGTTCGCGCCGTGGCAGCCGCACCGCGTCCGCGAGCGCATCGAAGCGGTGCCCGAGCGCCCGGACCTCGGCGGCGTGACCGTGCTGATCCCGGCCCGCAACGAGGCGGCCGTGATCGAGCGGACGCTGACGGCCTTGACGCGCCAAGGCCCGCGCCTCGAGGTCGTCGTCGTCGACGACGAGTCGAGCGACGGCACGGCCGCGATCGCCCGGCGATTCGCTCGGCACGCGGCAGCCGGCGGCCGTGACGCCTGTCCGTTGACCGTGCGCGTCATCGCCGGACGTCCGCGGCCCCCGGGTTGGAGCGGCAAGCTGTGGGCGCTCGATCAAGGCTTCGCCGCCGTCGATCGCGAGCACGTGCTGCTCCTCGACGCCGACATCGAGCTTGCGCCGGGCATGATCGCCGCCCTCCTCCGGCGCGCCGCGCAGTCCGAAGCCGCCCTCGTCTCGATCATGGCGACGCTGCGCTCGGAAACGCCGGTGGAACGGCTCCTCGCGCCGCCGTTCGTGTTCTTTTTCAAGCTGCTCTATCCGTTCGCGCTCGCGAACGCACCCGAGCGGCGCACCGCCGCTGCGGCCGGGGGCTGCCTGCTCGTCGCCACCGCGGCATTGCGCGACATCGGCGGCTTCGCCGCGTTTCGCGGCGCGCTGATCGACGATTGCACGCTCGCCTCCCTCGTCAAGCGGCGCGAGCTTCGCATCTGGATCGGCCTCTCGCAATCCGTGCGCAGCCTGCGCGCGTACGGGCTCACGGGCTTCTGGCACATGGTGGCGCGCACGGCGTTCACGCAGCTCCGGTATTCGACCGCGCTGCTGCTCGCGACGACGGCCGCGATGGCGCTCGTCTTCGGCGCTCCGTTCGCCGCGCTGATCCTGGCGCCGTCGCCCGGAACGGCAACCGCGGGCGCCGCAGCGATCGCCGCGATGAGCGTCGCCTATCTGCCCGTGGTGCGCTTCTATCGCTTGCCGCCGCTCTGGGCGTTGACGCTCGCACCCGCGGCGCTACTGTTCCTGGCCATGACGTGGGCCTCCGCCGCGAGCTACTGGCGCGGCACACGGGCGCGCTGGAAAGATCGGGCGTACGACGCAGCGGAGTGAGCCCGCCGTGCCGCCGTCGACAAAGGGAGGTGATACATGACGCTCGGCCGTGCCGCGAAGCGTGCAGGCATCACGCTGGTCGTATCGGCGAGCCTCGCCGCGTGCTCGAAAGCACCGCCGACGATCGAGGCCGGGGGAGTCGGGGACGTGCGCATCGGCGTCTCGGCCGAGGCGCTCGAGGAGGCCTATCCGCCCGAGCGCAGACAGCGAGTCGACCTCAGGCTCGAGGGCATGCCGGCGCCCGCGTTCGAGCTCATGCCGGAAGGCACGACTCGGCCCGACGCGCTCGTCGCCGAGCTGATCGAGCAGGACGGCACGCTGCGCGTGTTCCGCATCCGCATCCGCGACGCCGCGCTCGAGACGGAGCACGGCGTCGGCGTGGGCGACACCGTCGGCGACTTGCGCGCGAGCTACGCGCTCGGCCGCCTGATCGGCGGCGAGGGAAACCTCGGCATTCGCGTGCCGGCGCTATCGGCGACCTTCCTCCTCGATCGCGAGCGCGTGCAGCCCGGATGGTGGCAAACGCACGACCCGAGCCTCGTCCCCGACGACGTCGAGATCCGCGAAATATTTTTGACCGCTCCGCTCGAACCCTCGGGCCCCTGACCGTCTGCACGCTAGAATGCCCCGCTCCTTCCCGCGGGACGGACCCGGCGATGATCGAAACCGAAGGCTTACGCAAGACCTTTCGCGCGCGGCAGGGCCGCGCGGTCAACACGGTGGAAGCCGTGCGCGGCGTGGACCTCCGCGTCGACGAAGGCGAGATCTTCGGCTTTCTCGGCCCGAACGGCGCCGGCAAGACGACGACGCTGCGGATGCTCGCCACGCTGATCACGCCGGACGACGGCCGCGCGACGATCGCCGGCGCCGACCTGCTGCGTTCGCCCGGCGAGGTGCGCCGCCGGATCGGCTACGTCGCCCAGGGCGGCAGCACGTGGGGCGAGGTCACGGCGCGGGAGGAGCTCGTGCTGCAGGCGCGGATGCACGGCATCGGCAAGGCCGAAGCGCACGCGCGCGCGACCGCGGCGCTCGACGCCTTTCAGCTCACGGAGTATGCGGACCGCAAGTGCAAGATTTACTCCGGCGGGCAGCGGCGCCGCGTGGACATCGCGCTCGGCGTGATTCATTCGCCGAAGGTCCTGTTCCTCGACGAGCCGACCACCGGCCTCGACCCGCAGAGCCGCGCGCGGATGTGGGACGAGATTCGCCGCTTGCGCACGGAAGGCATGACCGTCTTCATCACGACGCATTACCTCGACGAGGCGGACGCGCTCTGCGACCGCGTCGCGATCATCGATCACGGCGAGATCGTCGCCGAAGGCACGCCGGCCGCATTGAAGCGCGAGATCTCGGGCGAAGTGGTGTCCGTCGGGCTCGGCTCGGCGGCCGAGCTCGCCGAGACGGCCGCGAGGGTGCAAGCCGCGGCCGCCGCGCTCGAGCCGCAGCCGTACGTGCGCAAGCTCGAGACGCACGACGAGGGGCTCAGGCTCTACGTCGACAGCGGCGCTACCGCGATCCCGCAGATCGCGAGAGCGCTCGATCAGGCGGGGATCGCTTTGCACTCCATCGAGGTGCACCGTCCGAGCCTCGACGACGTGTTCCTCGCGAAGACGGGACGTTCCCTGAGGGAGAGCTGAGGTGAAGCTGCTTCGCGACACGTGGCTGATCTTTCAGCGTCAGGCGCTGCTGCAGCTGCGCCAGCCGGTGTGGGTGTTCATCGGGATCTTCCAGCCGGTGATGTACCTGCTGCTGTTCGCTCCGCTGCTCCAGCCTGCGCTGGAGGGTCCGCTCGGGCTCGAGACCCGGGCGGACGTCTATCGAGTCTTCGTGCCGGGGCTGCTCGTGCTGATCGCGATCTTCGGCGGGCTGTTTCAAGGCTTCGGACTGATCGCGGAGCTGCGCGCGGGCATCATCGAGCGCTCCCGCGTGACCCCGGTCAGCCGCTACGCGCTGCTGCTCGGAAGGTCGCTGCGCGACGCGTCGGTCCTCGTCGTGCAGGCGGCGATCATCACCGTCCTCGCCGTGCCGTTCGGTCTCGTCGTCCGGCTCGGCGACCTGCTGCTCGCCTATCTGATGCTCGCGCTGATCGCGCTGATGACGTCGGCCCTCTCGTACGGCGTGTCGTTGAAAGTGCGGTCCGAGGACGCGCTCGCGCCGCTGATGAACACGATCGCGCAGCCGGTGTTCCTGCTCTCCGGCATCCTGCTTCCGCTCGCGCTCGCGCCGGATTGGCTCAGGCGCATCGCCGCGTTCAACCCGTTCTCGTGGGCCGTGGAAGGCACGCGCGCGCTCTTCGCCGGGCAGCTCGGCGACGACCGGGTGTGGCAGGGCCTCTCGATCACGGCCGTCCTCGCGCTGCTCGCGGTCGTCTGGGCGGCGCGGGCCTTCGCCCGCAGCGTTCGGTAGAGAAGCGCGCCCGCCCGGCCTCCACGGCCTCCCGGGGGGCCGCCCTCCGCATCGGGGCTTGCCTTAAGCGGCGGGCGGCGACAGGATTGGGTCTCGGCCGCCTGGCCGCTCGTCGGTTCAACCCCAACAACGAAGGCTCGAACATGAACAAGCTCCTACTCGGTCTCTTGGGATCCACCGTCGTCGCATTGCCCGCCTGGGCGGCGCTCGAAGCCGGTGACACGGCGCCGCTGTTCGAAGCGAAGGCGTCGCTGAACGGCAAGGCCTTCGATTACTCGCTGCAGGAGGCGCTCGAGGACGGTCCGGTCGTCGTCTACTTCTATCCGTCGGCCTACACGCAAGGCTGCAACATTCAGGCGCACGAGTTCGCCGAGAACATGGAGGCGTTCAATGCCGCGGGGGCCACGGTGATCGGCGTGTCGCTCGACAGCATCGAGCGGCTCAACGACTTCTCGGCGGATCCGAACTACTGCGCCGGCAAGCTCGCGGTCGCGTCGGACGCGGACGGCGAGATTGCGAAGTCCTACCAGCTCCAGGTGCGCGACGGCCGTCCCGGCATGAAGGACACGCGCGGCGTGGAGATCGATCACGGCTTCGCCGAGCGCACGACGTTCATCGTCACGCCGGACGGAAAGATCGCCGAGACGATCGGCGGAATCCAGCCGGCGGAGAACGTGCAGAAGTCGCTCGAGGCCGTGCAGCGCCTTCAGCAGCAGGCGAGCCGCTGACGCGAGTTACGAGGGAGCCGGGGAAAGGGGAACCCGCCCCTTTCTCGGCCCCCTTTCGCGCTATTCCCGCCCCTCCGCCTCTTTCCGCCGGTGCAGCTCGACCACCTGCGGGAAGATCGTCTGCTTGTAGAACGACAGCACCGGCATCTCGTCCGGCCGGGCGCCGTATCGCTCGGCGAAATGCTCGATGAGCCGATCGGAGTCGGACATGTAGCGGCCCGGCTCGACCTCGACGGTCGGGAACGTCGCGCGCTTGCCGAGCCCCTCCGCGAGCCGCGCCTTCGTTTCCTCGAAGCTCGGATCGTCGGGGCGCAGGCGGACGATCTCGATCCGATCGAGCAGCCCGGCCTCGGTCATGAAGAGCAGGAACTTGAACGAGAACGGGCAGCCTTCCTTGAGATAGGCCTTGGCCTTGAACGGCTGAGCAGGCACGGCTTCTCCTCCATGTCGAACGCGGATCGTCGAGAGGATATACGCCGCGCCGCGCCGCGGGCAGCCCGGTCTTCCGCAACGCTTGGCACGTCCGCGCCGCCGCGGACGAACGCGGCCTTTGCGCACAAAGGGCCGCCCGATTGACCCGGTCCGGAGCCTTCTATAACGTCGGGCCCGCGGATGAAGCAGCGAAACGGCGGACTCCGATTCCGGTTTGCGGATTCCGGCCGCGCCGCGCGCGCGGCAATTCATGGAACAACGAGTCAAACAACGAGAAGGGGAAAGCGAAAAATGATTCACGTAAAACGTCTTGCGGCGGCAGTCGCGCTTCTCGCGGGAGGCACGGTCGCCGCGCTCGCACAGGAGCCGGCGGACAACATGAGCTTCTTCGTCACGAGCAGCAACCCGGGGAAAGGCGGAGACCTCGGCGGCCTCGAGGGCGCCGACGCGCACTGCCAGGCGCTCGCCGAGGCCGTCGGCGCCGGCGACAAGACATGGCGCGCCTATCTCAGCACCAGCGACGTGGACGCTCGTGATCGCATCGGCGACGGCCCGTGGTACAACGTCAAAGGGGAGCTGATCGCCGAGAACCTCGAGCAGCTTCACGGCGAGAACAACCTCACGCCGGAGACCGCGTTGACCGAGCAGGGCAAGTCGCCGAACTACATCGGCGGCCCGCAGCCTCTGCAGCACGACATTCTCACCGGGTCGAACCCGGACGGGACGGCGAACGAGCTCACGTGCAACGACTGGACGGACGGCAGCGACGATGCGCAAGCGATGCTCGGCCATGCCGACCGCAAGGGCCGCGACCCCGGCGTGAACTCGTGGAACTCGGTGCACCCCTCGCGGGGCTGCTCGATGGAGAGTCTCGCAGCCACGGGCGGCGCCGGGCTGCTCTACTGCTTCGCCGCCGACTGACGGCCTGCCGCATCGCAAACGCCCCGCGGGCCGATTCGGTCCGCGGGGCGTTTCGATTCCGCCGAAGCGCCCCGCCGTGGACATCGAAAAGCTGCGCGCCGAGACACCCGGCTGTCGCGAGCGCATCCATCTGAACAACTGCGGCGCGTCCTTGATGCCGGACCCCGTGGTCCGCGCGGTGCAGGCGCACATCGCGCTCGAGAGCCGCATCGGCGGCTACGAGGCCGCGGACGCGCGCGCCGACGAGATCCGAGCGGCGTATCGTTCCGTCGCGGACCTCATCGGCGCGAAGCCCGAGAACGTCGCGTTCACGGAGAACGCGACGGCCGCGTACATCCAGGCGCTGTCGTCCGTCCCGTTCGCGCCGGGCGACGTCGTCGTCACCACGCGCAACGACTATGCGTCGAACCAGATTCAGCTGCTGTCGCTGCGGCGGCGGGCCGGGATCGAGCTGGTCCGCGCGCCGGATCGCCCGGAAGGCGGAGTGGACGCGGCCGCGGCCGCGGAGCTGATTCGCCGCCGCCGGCCGAAGCTCGTCTGCGTCACTCATGTGCCGACGAGCTCGGGCCTGGTTCAGGACGTCGCAGCGATCGGCGCCGTGTGCCGCGACGAGGGCATCCTCTATCTCGTGGATGCCTGCCAGTCGGTCGGCCAAATGCCGGTCGACGTGCGCGACGTGCACTGCGACTTCCTGTCGGCGACCTCGCGCAAGTTTCTCCGCGGCCCCCGCGGAGCCGGCTTCCTGTACGTGTCCGACCGCGCGCTCGGCCTCGGTCTCGAGCCGCTCTTCATGGACCTCTGGAGCGCGGAATGGATCGGCCCGGACGAGTATCGGCCCGCGCGGGATGCGAAGCGCTACGAGAACTTCGAGTTCGCGTGGGCGCTCGTGCTCGGCACGGGCGAAGCGGCCCGTTACGCGACGGCCATCGGGCTCGACGCGATCCGCGAGCGCATTCGCCTCCTGGCCGACCGGCTGCGCGGCCGGCTCCGCCAGATCCGAGGCCTGCGGCTGCTCGACCGCGGCGCCGAGCTCTGCGGCATCGTCGCCGTCGCGACCGGGGATCGCGCCCCCGGCGAGATCGTGCGCGCTCTCCGCAACCGCGGGATCAACACGTCGGCTCAGCCCCGCTCGTCTGCCGTTCTCGATGCGGACGACAAGAGCGTCTCGGCGTGGCTGCGGCTCGCGCCGCACTACTACAACACCGAGGACGAGATCGATCGCGCGGCGGACGCGCTCGCCGAGATCCTCGAGCGGCGATGAGCGCCGGCGGCAAACTCAGTTGCGTGCGGTCAGCTGCAGCGGCCGGCCGCCCGAGCCGCGCTCCCCGTGCTCGAGAATCCAGATCGCGCCGTCCCGGCCCTGCTCCACCGCACGAATGCCGCGGCCCACGTCGAAGCGCTCCGCCTCGCGGGCCGATTCGCCTTCGATCTCGACCCGCACGAGCGCCTGCGACGACAGCCCGCCGATGAACGCATTCCCGTGCCAGTCGGGAAATTCCTCGCCCGTGCCCTTGGCCTTCGACCTTCGGCACCTGCCGGCAGAAACGCCATCGACCACGGCTCGTCGAACCGAGCCTTCTCGGCGACGGCGAACGCCGTGCTCTGCGCGAGCACCGCGTCGTCCCCGGCGCCGCACGCCGCGAGGAGCAGCGCGGACGCGACGGCCTTCGAACGATGGAGCATGGTCGTGCCTCCGAGATCATGAGAATCTCGATATTAGCGCTGCGTCACGCCGCCCAGCACCTCGAAGTGCAGTACCATCCGCGCATGCCCGTCGATAACCCCGACCCGCAGGCGACCGCGCGGCTCGAGCTGCATGCGCTCGAGAGGATGATCGCGGCGCTCTGCCGCCATACCGCGCGGTTGGCTCGCGAAGCCGGCCATCGAGGAGAGCTCGACTCGCGCGAGGCGGATCTCCAGCTGCAGGCATTCGCCGAGCGGCGCGCCCAAGCCCTCGAGCTGTTGAAGGCGCCGTCGTCGGAGCCCTGCGAGATCCGGATCGCCCGGCTGGAGCGGCTCGTGGAAGCGCTCGATCAATCGCGCGAGTTCTTCCGGCCGGCGGAAGCCGACGCCCGCTGAGAAGCATCGAGGCAGACGGGCCGGGCGGGGACCGCGCGGCCGCGCTCGATCAACCTCCGGCCGCCGCGTCGCCCGCCCGCGCGGCCGCCTCGCCCGCGTGCGCCGGCACGAAGCTTCGCTCGATCTCTCGCCGCACGTCGTCGTAGTGAGCGCCGACGATCGCCTCGTACGCGCCTAGAAGCTCCGCCTCGATCTGCGCGCGCAGCGTCTCGAGCCCCTCCTCGAGCGCGGCCTCGAGCTCGGCGCGGTGCCGGTGCTCCTCGAATTCGAGCAGCGCCCAGTCGGCGGCGAGCCAGGCCCCGGCGCCGGCGAGCAACGCGCACGCCGCGGCCGCCGGCCCGCCCGGGGCGCAGACGGCTGCGCC